>NZ_NSGB01000016.1:0-141017 GCF_002294785.1 Mesorhizobium sp. WSM3868
ATCCGCAGGCTCGCCCAAAACATCTTGGCTGCCCATCCCCTCGACAAACCAATCGCCAGCAAGATGCGCAGGGCCAATTGGAGCAAAGACTTCTTCTATGAACTCTTTACTCATATGCGATAGCCCTGCCGTTCTACGGGGAGTGTAGCCGGCGGGTGAGGGGCAGCGCCAGCTTGCGCGATTTAGTTCAGACGCTGCCTGAGGTTCGGGAGCCAGAGCCAATTGTGAGGCGCTTGCACTGCCCCGCCCTTCGGGCACCTTCTCCCCGTGTAACAGGGAGAAGGG
Organism: Mesorhizobium sp. WSM3868; assembly: GCF_002294785.1. Lineage (NCBI taxonomy): Bacteria > Pseudomonadati > Pseudomonadota > Alphaproteobacteria > Hyphomicrobiales > Phyllobacteriaceae > Mesorhizobium > Mesorhizobium sp. WSM3868. The sequence continues at coordinate 286 of NZ_NSGB01000016.1, forward strand.
AAGACGCTCACCCCTTCGACCGCAGCGCGTCGTTCAATCCCCACATGTCCTTTTCCTCCGGTGCGGTCTCCAAGTTCAGCACCGGCACCTGCCTGCGCAGATGGCCGTGGTGGGTGCGCACGCCATATTCGAGGTCGGAGAGGTAGAAGCCCCCGAACGCCTCGGAGAGCATGGATTCGTTCGACCAGACGGAGAGCTGGACATCCTCGTTCATGGTGTCGCGGTCGATGCGGTAGGCAAGGTAGCGCGCCGCCGCCTGCTCCCGCGTCTCGTCCTTGTAGCGATAGATCGCGCCGCGCAGCAGCGTCTCGCCGGTGGACAGCGGGAACTCCTGATAGAACTGCACCGATTCCGGCATGATCGACAGCGCGTTGTTGGGGAAGATGCCGTAATAGATCCAGGCTTTGCGCAGATGCTCCGGCAGGTGCGTCGGCTCGGGCGCTATTTTGATGTACTGGTTGACGCTCCAGCGCCGCCCGGCATGCGGGTTGTAGGTGGCGAAGGACCGCGACACGCCGTTGACGAAGGGTTCGTCGAAATAGGTCGCGCCGTAGAGGTCCTGCAGCGCCGGATGCGCCATGGCGACGTGATAGCCCTCATTGTCGACGTCGCGCACCGATTTCCAGTTGACCGGTGATTTCTGGGTCCAGATGCCCAAGCACGGCACCATGTCGGCAACATTGTAATGGGCGATCTCCGCCTCGATCGGCTTCAAGAGTTCAGCCACGGAAGGCTGCGGGCCACCGTTGCGGAAGCGGATGAAGATGAAGCCCATCCAGACTTCGAGATCGAGCGGCATCAGCCCGAACTCGGTCTTGTCGAGTTCCGGGAAGGAGCGCGGACGGGCAGCCCCCCGCAGCGTGCCGTCGAGATTGTAGACCCAGCCGTGGAACGGGCAGATCAGCGCGTTCTTGCAGGTGCCCTGGCTGTCGGCGACGACGCGGCTGCCGCGATGACGGCACATGTTGTTGAAGGCACGCACGACGCCGTCCTTGCCGCGCACGACCAGCGCCCGCTCGCCAATGACGTCCATGGTCAGATAGTCGCCCGGATTTGGCACGTCGGAGACATGGCCGGCGATCTGCCAGTGATTGCGGAAGACGTATTCCTTCTCAAGCTCGAGAAGGGCGTTGGAGTGGTAACTCCACCCCGGCAGACCCCGCCGGTCCCAATCGTTGGGGATGGCCACGTCACGCAGGTGCGGGTTCATAAGAATGCTCTCGTTTTGTTGAATGCTCATTCAATAAAAGCATATTTTCCATTAAAATGCAATGGCTTGTGAAAATATGGAAATATCATGGCGACCGGCTTACAGTCATCCGAGCCAAGAAAATCCCGGAAAATCCGAGCCTTAACCAGGAGTGCAACACGGCGGTTCCAGCTTCGGATCCGCAGTTTGTGAGGGCACCGTTTCGACGCGCTTCGCGCATCGGACGATCGCGAGAGCCATGCCAATTCTGCGCCTGTGTGAGGTCGGTTACAGTCCGCCGCATCCGACAGGAGCAAAAGGAACAGAACGATCCCCGTTTCAGTCCTGTTACATGGGCCATCGCGCCCTATCATTCGGCTGTTACGTGGTGCGGTTAAGTTCGTTTCAAGGAAAAAAGAAAGATAACGAAGGGAACAGCCGATGTTTGCTAAAGTTCGGATCGCCGATGCCAGCCGCCGCTCTTACGGTCCCGAGCGCAATGATCGCCGTCCGAAGCTGGCGTTGCGCCAGCGCGCCAGCGACCATCCGATGGCGATGTTCATGCTGCTGGGTGTTGCCGCCTTCGCCAGCATGGTGCTTGCGCCAGCCGCGGGTCCCGCTTTTGCCTCGATCAATCCTCCGGCCAATGTCGTGGAGGGCGCGCCGACGACGCTCAAAACCGCGCGCCTGCCGCAGTCGCAAGTCGAATTCGCCTGCAAAGGGCAGAGCTGGGGCGCCGAGAACGCCGAATGCCTGCGTGCCATTGCCGAGCAGTCCGGTCAGCAACGGGCCCGAGCTGTGCGTATGATCGCCAATGCCGCGCCGCTGACCGACACCCCGAACGTGTTTTAGGCTCCCCTGAGCGCACCCTCCGCGCTCCAGTCAGGCTCCCGCCGCAAAGTCGGTCGGGAGCCTCTTTTTTCGAATCCGACGATATCCAGGTGAAGCCGCAGAGGGAGCGATTTCAGATATCGGCGCCGTTGTCGGCCGCCGCGACATCGGCAACGGTCGCAAGGATGCCGCGGACGTCGAGCGTCGAGAAGGGCTTCTCCAGGATCTGCGGCCGCTGCTGCGGCGGCAGTGCCTCAATCTCGGCCTTGGCGCCGATGAGGTCGCCGGTGACCAGCACGAAACGCTGCGCCAGCCCCGGCCGTTCGGCCAGCAATTCACGGTAGATCGATATGCCGCTGGTGCCCGGCATGCGCAGGTCGGAAAACACGATGTCCGGCGGCATCTGCCCGCTCAGCACCTCGCCGGCGGACGTCCAGCTTGGCACGAGACGCGACTTGAGCCCCATGAGCTCCAATATGTCGGACAGCGAACCGGCGACGTCGGGCTCGTCGTCGATGATCAGCGCATGGCGCAGCCCGCTCGACCGCGCCGGACCCTCGCCGGCCTTTGCCGCATTGCCGACAATCGCCGGCAACTGGACGACGAAGCGTGCGCCGTGCGGCTGCACCTCTTCGAACCAGATGTTGCCGTTGTGACGCTCGACGATCGATTTCGAGATCGACAGGCCGATGCCGGTACCGACGCCGACCGGCTTGGTGGTGAAGTAGGATTCGAAAATGCGTGAGCGGATCGCATCGGGAATGCCGGGTCCGTTGTCCTCGACCGAGAAGCCGGGATTGCCGCGCTCGCTGCGAAAGGTCCGCACTTTGATGCGCCGCTCGCCGGTGATGCCGGCCAGCGCATGTTGGCTGTTGATGAGGAAGTTGGCCGCGACCTGCGTGACATGGTCGGCGTCGGCCATGGCGAGCAGCGGGCCGTTGGCGAAGTCGGTGTCGATGATGATGCCGCTGGAGCGCGCACCATAGGCGGTCACTTCGAGCGCCGAGCGCATCACCTGGTTGAGGTCGGTTTCGGCCTGCTCGGTCGGATGCAGGCGCACCATCGACAGGAAGCTCTTGACGATGCGCCCGCAGCGTTCGGCGGCCGCGCGCACCTTTTCGGCGCGCACCTTGGTCTGCGGGTCGGCCGCGAATTCATGCAGCAGGGTCGATTGCGCGACCACAACCGCCAGCGGGTTGTTGAGCTCATGCGAGACGCCGGCGAGCAGCGAGCCCATTGCCGCCATCTTCTCATTCTGGTGCAGCTTCTCGCGCTGGCGGTTGATCTCTTCTTCGGCGTGCAGCTTCTCGCGCAGGTCGCGGATCGAGCCGAAGATGAGCCGGCGGTCGGCAACCCGCATCTCCGTCGCGGTCAGCTCGATCGGAAAGATCTCGCCGGCCGCGTTCTGGGTCACTGTCTCCAGCCGCTGGCCAACCATCGGCGCGCCCCGTCCGGCCATGTACTCGGCGCCCGACGAATAACCCTTGCGGTAATAATGCGGCACGATCGTGTCGATCAGATCCTTGCCGAGGATGTCGCTGCGCTTGAAGCCGAACATCTTCTCGGCGGCCGGATTGAATTCGATGATGGAGCCGGCCTCGTCGATGACGATGATGGCGTCGAGCGAAGCCTGCAGCATGGTGCGGCGGATAACCTCGCTGGCATGCGCCTCTGAGGGCGAGCGCTCGATGGCGTCGCCGATGGCGAGCGCGATGATGTGAAGCGTCGCCTCCTCTTCATCCGTCCATTCGCGTTCGGCCGCGCAGTCATTGACCGCCAGAGTGCCCCAGAGATGGCCGTGGGCGAAGACCGACACCGAAATGAAGGATTTTATGTTCTGCTTCTCGAAGTCGGCCCGCAGGAAACCATCGAGGTCGCGCGTGTGGCCGGCGAAGACCTTGCCCTGGCGCTCATCCTCCTGCAACTGCTCCAGGAGCGGATCGGAGTTGATGATCGACTGCATGATCACGGTAGGCGATGCGAGCTCGCCGCCAAAAGCAGGGTCGATCCAATAGGAGGCCACGGACTGGGCGAAGCCCTCGCCCGGCAACTCGCGCAAACGGAAGAGAATGCCGCGCTGGCAGTCCAACGAACGGCACAGTGCCTCCAGTATGCTGTCCATCTCGCGCTGCCAGTCGCCTGCTTCGCGCAAGCGGCGAACGACATGGACGGCCGCCATCGCGGCGCCCTGGCGGGAGCCGTGCATCTCTGTCCGTGCGGCCTCAGCTGTCATCGTCGAACGTCAATCTCCGGGGCCATATCGGTAAACCATGAAATCCAGCACACAAGCCCGAAAATCGACGACGAATTTTCTGGGGTCATGCGCCGGACCGGAATGCTACAGCGTCAATTGCGTATCCGGAAGGTGCGCGGCGCCGGAGTCAGTTGCCGTCGCCAGCCGGCAGCGAGAAGATATAGCCCTCGCCACGAACCGTGCGCAGGAATTTAGGATTGGCGGGGTCCGCCTCGATCTTCTTTCTCAGACGCATGATGCGGATGTCGACAGCGCGCGACGATTCCGGGTCTTCCACGAAGCCGATCGCCTCCGAGATCGCCGCCCGCGTCAAAAGCCGGTTGGCGCGGGTGAGGAAAACTTCCAGCACGTCGAACTCGCTCTTGGCCATCTCGATGACCGCGCCATTGGCGCCGGTCACCAGCCTGCCGTCGAAATCGGCCTGGAAGCTGCCGAAATTCATGAAGCGGCGCGTGCCGGCCTCGGTCTTCGTGGCCTGCGGGGCAACCGGCTGCGGCACGCGGCGCAGCACACTGCGGACCCTCGCCAGCACTTCGCGCAACTCATAGGGCTTGACGATGTAGTCGTCGGCGCCGAGCTCCAGGCCGACGATGCGGTCGAGCGCGGTGCCGGCGGCGGTGGCGTAGATGATGCCGATCTGCGTCTTGGAGCGCAGCCAGCGGCCGAGCGACAAGCCGTCCTCGCCGGGCATGGCGATGTCGAGGATGGCGAGGTGGAAGGGTTGCGCCTCGAGCAGGCTGCGCGCCGCCGCGGCATTCTCGGCCGTGGCAACGTCATAGCCGCTGGCGCCGAGATACTCGGCGACCGCTTCCCTCAGATCCGGCTCGTCCTCGACGACAATGATGCGCGCCTTCACAATGGTCTCGCTCCCGCTTTCAGCGGAAAGTAGATTGGGTATAAACATGATGTCCAGCGCTCATCTCGAGTTGTCCGTGGCGGAGTGGAGAAAATGGCAGCACGATCCGTCGTCGCGCTTGTGTCCGTTGCCGAAGTGGTGGCCGGCGACCTGGCCGACCATCTCGAGCGGCGCGGGCACGACGTGCGTCAGGCGCGCCAGCCCTGGGAGGCGGAGTCGCTGCTTTCGGCAGGCGGCATCGACGTGGTGGTCGTCGGTGACGACGTGACCCAGGCGGAGGGGCGCGAACTGCTCAAGCGCTATAGTAGCCAAGGCGGGGGCGGCGAGGGTGGCTGCGACTTCATCCTGATCTGCCGGCCCGCCGATCTCGTCGACAAGGTGCTGGCGCTGGAGCTCGGCGCAGCCGACGTGATCGAAAGCCCGCTCAATGTGCGCGAGCTGGCGGCGCGCATCGGCCGCCTGCTGACGCGGCGCGGCCGCAACCCCCAGGAACTGATCGTGCTGGAGAATGCGACCGTCGACTTGAGGTCGGCCATGGTCATGCATCGTTCCGGCGCCGAGGATCAGCTGTCGCCGGGGCAGGTGGCGCTGTTGAGATTGTTTCTGGCGAGCCCGCGAAAGGTGCTGACGCGCGACGACATCATTGCCGCCGCGCCCGCCGAGAATGCCGACGCTTTCGACCGCTCGATCGATTCGCGCATCGTGAGGCTGCGCCGTAAGCTCGATACGGAGACCATCACCACGATCAGGGGTGCCGGTTACCGGTTCGATCCGCCGACGCCGCGCACCGACTGAGGCGAGGGCCACCAGGTCTTTTCCTCGATCTTGCATCGGATTTCCAAAACCGCTTCGCACTTTTGGATCCGACGCCGGTGCCTAGCGCACCACGAGGATCGAGGGGCCAGACGGCAATTCGGCGCTGGCGGCGATCTCGGCGTGGGCGCGCTCCTTGAGCAGCACCGTTGCAAGCGCGGCAAAGCCAAGCAGCCCCTGGGCATAAAGCAGTGCGGACAGCACCGAAGCGGCAAATTTCGTCTTCATAACTCAATCCCCAATTCGATAGTCGTCGATGCTTCAGGAGACTCCCGAAGCGCCCGCGCCGCTTACGGAGCCCCCCGCTGCGGCGCGGGCCTTCGGTCCTCTCGGCAGCAAGTAGCCGGAGGGGCCGCGCATCCCTATCAGCCGAAGACCGACCCGCCAGAGGGCCCTCAGCCGGTTGACGCGCAGGCTGGAGATGATCCAGACCGTGGCGATGAACAGTGCAGTGTGCAGTGTCGAAACCTCGCCGGAATTCATGGCGCCAAGCGCCGTCACAGGGTTCCCGGCGACAGAGCCGACAGCACCGAGGATGACTGCCGAGACGCCGATCCTGAGAAACCAGGTGCGAACTTTCGATTTCCTGCCCATTTTCGTTTGCTGATGTCTGTTCCCGTGACCTCGACATTGCCGCGGGCCTGTATCCGCATCATGCCGCGCAAGTCGCGCTTTGTTGCAATTCGGTTTCGAGATTAGGAGAAAGGCTTTCATATCAAAGCCATATACGCTTTGCCCGCCGGTTTCGGCCTGCTTGGTATTGCCGGCAGCCGGTCTAAGGGAGTGTGTTCTCTGGAATTAGGCCGTTAACTTAGAGAAACGAATTCGAAACATTAACGCATATTAAGCGAAATAGGCCTGAAACAGGTGATCGCGATAAGACGATCCATCGAAATTGCAGCCGGCCCGACCGGCATAAGAGAGAGAGGGATCGTCATGCATACCGCCATTTCAGCCAAGCTCATCCACGTCACCGCCGCCGCGCTCACCGGCGCGGCTCTGCTCTTCGGCAGCAACGCCGCTCATGCCAACCAGCTCGTCGCCCGGGTTTCGCTGTCGCAGCAGATCATGGAAGTCACGGTCGACGGCCGGCCGACGTTCACCTGGAAAGTGTCGACGGGCGACAGGGGGCACATCACGCCGACAGGGTCATTCAAGCCGACCCGCATGCATGAGATGTGGTATTCGAAGAAATACGACAATGCGCCGATGCCGCATTCGGTCTTCTTCAGCGGCGGCTATGCGGTGCATGCGACCTATGCCATCAAGCATCTTGGCCGGCCAGCCTCGCATGGCTGCGTACGCCTGCATCCCGATGCCGCGGCCGACTTCTATCAGCTCGTCGAGGCCTTCGGCCCGGGCAACACCAGCATCCTCATCGTAAAGTAACGGGTCAAGTAGCGGGCGGATTGCCGCCTTCAAGCCAGGTTCGACGCAATTCCGGACGGAAGGCCAGGCGAAGTCGCTGAGCAACCGTTCCACACTTTTCCTGGAATTGCTCTGGCGCCGAAGCCGTGGGGCGACCGCCTAAAAAAGAGGCCGGGATTTTCCGGCCTCTTTTTGTTTTTGGAGCAGTCCTGGATTGCTTCAGGTGGGCAGCGCCGGCATCAGCTTCGGATCGGGCTTCTCGGCGAGATGCGGCAGATCCTTGCTGGCGATGAAGGTGTAGAACATGGGCACGACGAACAGCGTGAACATCGTGCCGACCAGAATGCCGGTGAAGATGACGAGGCCCATCGAGTAGCGCGCCGCGGCGCCGGCGCCGCTGGAGATGATCAGCGGCACGACGCCGAGCGCCATCGCGGCCGTCGTCATCAGGATCGGCCGCAGGCGCACCTTGGCCGAGGCGATGATGGCATCGCGGCGCCGCATGCCATGGATTTCGCGCTGCTGGTTGGCGAATTCCACCAAAAGGATGCCGTGCTTGGTGATGAGGCCGATCAGGGTGATCAGTCCGACCTGCGTGTAGATGTTGAGCGTTCCGAGGCCGATATTGAGCGGCACGATGGCACCGAAGATCGAAAGCGGCACCGCCATCATGATGATCAGCGGATCGCGGAAGCTCTCGAACTGAGCGGCCAGAACCAAGTAGATCACGATCACGGCGGCCGCGAAGGCGATCAGGATGGTGTTGCCCTGCTCCTTTTCCTGCCGCGATTGGCCGGAATAGTCGATGAAGAAGGTGTCGGGCAGCGTTTCCCTGGCCAGATCCTCCAGCACTTTCAATCCGTCGCCGGTGGTCACGCCGGGCAAGGGCAGGGCGGAGATGGTGGCCGAGTTCAGCTGGTTGAACTGCTCGATCGCTGCCGGCGAGGCGTTGGTCGAGATATGCACCACCGCCGACAGCGGCACCATCTTGCCGTCGACGCTGCGCACGAAATACTCGCCGAGCTTCGCCGGATTGTCGCGGAACTCCTGCGGCACCTGTGGGATGATGTCATAGCTGTTGGAGTCGCGATCGAACTGCGCCACTTCGGCGCCGCCGACCAGCAGCGTCAGCGTGTTGCCGATGTCGGCGATGGGCAGGTTCAGCGCCGCTGCGCGCTCGCGGTCGATGGTGACGGTGACCTGCGGCGCGTCATAGGACATCGAGTTCTGCACGACGATGAAGCGGCCTGAAGCCTGCGCCTTGTTCTTGATCTTCTCGGCCTGGTCGAAGACTTCCGAGGGATCGCCGGTCGAGCGAACCACCATCGAGATCGGCAGGCCGCCGCCCGAGCCGGGCAGCGTCGGCGGCGCGAAGACGAAAGCCTCGACGCCGGCGACCTTGGCCAAGCGACCGGTGATGTCGGCCTGGATCTCCTTCGAGCTGCGCTGCCGTTCGGCCCAGTCCTTGAAGGCAAAGCCGACAAAGGCGCCGTTGGTGGCGCCGCCGAAGGCGACCGCCGAGAACTGCGCCCGCGTTTCCGGAATGTCCTTAACAAGACCGAGGATCTGGTTGACGTAGGTCTCGGTGTAGTCCGAGGTCGCGTAGCGCGGGGCGGTTACGATGGAAAGCAGGAAGCCCTGGTCTTCCTCCGGCGCCAGTTCGGTCGAGGTCTTGGTGAACATGAAGCCGGTGAGCGCGACCAGCGCGACGACGATGATAAAGGTAACCGGCCTGTTTCTGAGCGAAGCGGTCACGGCCCGCTCGTAGACACGCTCGACACGGCTGAAGGTGCCGTCGACGATGCGCTGGAAGCGGCCGTGCGCGCCAGCCTTCAAGAGGCGAGCCGACATCATCGGCGTGATGGTCACCGCAATCAGGCCGGACAGCACCACGGAGCCGGCCAACGTGACCGCGAACTCGCGGAACAGCGCGCCGGTCAGACCGCCGGTGAAGGCAAGCGGCGCAAACACGGCGGCCAGCGTAATGGTCATGGCGACGATTGCCGAGAAGATCTCGCGCATGCCGTTGAAGGCCGCCTGCATCGGCGACATGCCGTCTTCCTCCATATGGCGGTGGATGTTCTCCACCACCACGATGGCGTCGTCGACGACAAGGCCGATCGCCAGCACCATGGCAAGCAGCGACAGAAGGTTGATCGAATAGCCTACCGCAAACAGAATGAAACAGACGCCGATCAGCGACAGAGGGATGGTCACGATCGGCATCATCACCGAGCGGAAGGATCCGAGGAAGAGCAGGATGACGAGAATGACGATGGCGACAGCCTCACCGATGGTCTTGAACACCTCCTCGATCGAGGCGCTGATCTGCTCGGTGGAATCGTAGACGATCTCGATCGTCATGCCCTTCGGCAACGTATCCTGGATCACCGGCACGATCTTGTGGATCGCCTCGGCCGTCGTCAGCGGATTGGCGGCAGGCGTTGGGAAGATGGCCAGGAAGGTGCCCGGCTTGCCGTTGAAGCTCACCCTCGTGTCGGTGCTGGCGGCGCCAAGCTCGACCCGAGCCACATCGCGCAGCCGCACCACCTGGCCGTCGGTCGAGCGGATGGGGAGCTGCGCGAAGGCTTCCGGCGTCTGCAGGGTCGAGTGAACCGCGATCGAGGAAACCACATACTCGTTCTGTGTGTTGCCGGGCGCGGACAGGAAATTGGAATTGTTGATCGCAGTCAGCACGTCGGCGGCCGTGGCGCCGCGGGCTGCGAGCCTGACCGGGTCGATCCAGACCCGCATCGAATATTCCTCGGCGCCGAAGATCTGGACGTCGGCGACTCCTTCCACCGTCGAGATGCGCGGCCGCACGACGCGCTCGATGTACTCGGTCAGCTGCTCCTTCGTCATGTTCGGATTCTGCATCGAAATATACATCATCGCGAACTGCTGGCCGGTGCCCTTGACGATCACCGGATCCTTGGCGGCATCCGGCAAGGTGCCGCGCACGCCCTGAACCTTGGACAGCACCTCGGTCAACGCAACATCGGGATTGGAGCCGAGCTTCATCTGGACGGTCACCGTGCTCGAAGACGGGCGGCTCGACGAGGTGACGTAGTCGATGTTTTCCGTCGAGGCGACGGCGCGCGCGATCGGCGCGGAGATGAAGCCCTGAATCAGGTCGGCGCTGGCTCCGGGATAGGCCGTGGTGATGGTGATCGCCGTCTCGTCAACCTTCGGATACTGGCGGATCGACAGGTTGAAGATGGCCTGGAAACCCAGGAGCAGGATCATGCAGGCCAGCACCGTCGAGAGGACGGGGCGGCGAATGAAGATATCGGAAAAGCTCATTGCTGAACCTGCTTGTTTGCCGATTTGCTGGGATCAACGGTGTTGTCGACCGCAACGGACATGCCGTTGAAGAGCCGGTTCTGACCGGCGGTCACGACCTGGTCACCAGCCTTCAGGCCTTCGACGATCTCGACCATGCCGTTGTTGCGGCGGCCGAGCTTGACGAAGACCTGCGACAGAACGAGTGCCGGCTGTTGCCCGGTTTCGGCCGGCTTTTGAGCGTTCTCAGCCGGCTTCGCAGCTCTGTCGGCGGCGTTTGCCGTATCGGAGACCGGCTTCGAGGCATCGGCTTGCGGCTTGGCTGCATCGCCGGCAGGCTTCTCCGCGCCGGACTTCTGGTCTTCCGGTTTTGCTGGCGCGGCAGCGCCGGCCTCAGCGGGCTTGGGCGGCACCACCACGAAGACATAGTCGCCGTAGAGGCTCGAGGTCACCGCCGTCTGCGGCACCGAGATGACGTTGCTTTCCTCCGGCAACTCGACGCGGATTTGCACGAACTGGCCCGGGGTCAGCTTGCCCTCCGGGTTGGCGACCTCGCCGCGGATCGACACCAGCCGGCTTGCCGGGTCGATCTTGGGATCGATGCCGCGGATCGAGCCGGCAAAGGACATGTCGGCAGCATTGCTGCCGATCCGCACCGTCTGGCCGATCTTCAGCAGCGGCAGCTGCTGTTCGGGCACGGTGAAGTCGACCCGCATCGTGTCCAGATCCTGGATCGTGACGACTGAGTTGCCGGGCGCCAGATACTGGCCGATATCGATCTTAGGAATGCCGACCGTCCCGGTGAAGGGAGCTGCGAGTTGCTTTTGGTCGAGCACGGCTTGCAGCTTGTTCACTTGCGCGGCCGATGCGGTCGCCGCCGCGCGCGCGGCATCAAGCGTAGCGTCGGTGCCGACGCCACGCCGCTGCAATTCCAGCGCGCGGGTCAGCGCCGCCTGGTCGGATGCGGCCTGAGCCTTCTGCGCCACCAGATCGGCCTTCTCGACAGCATCGTCGAGCTGCAGAAGCACAGCGTCGGCCGCGACCTTCTGGTTGGCGTGGAAGAGGATGTCCTTGACGATGCCGGCCGTCTCGACGGTCAGGTCGACGCCGCGCACGGCGTTGACGGTGCCGATCGCCTCGACGCCGGGCGTCCAGTTCGAAGGCTTCGCCACGATGGTCGACACTGTCGCCGCCGGCGGTTTCATGGTGGCGAAAAACTGCTTGATCGCATTGTCGCGAAACAGGTTGAAGCCGACGATGCCGGCGCACACCACGGCGAGCAGCAGCAGAATTCCGGTGATGATGAAGAAGCGCTTCACGGATAGTTCCCCTCGAGCCGGCAACCGGCAACGTCAATTGCCGGGACACATATCGACGATAAATCCCGATTTCAAATTGCGGGCGCCTTACTGTACCGTCTGGACGGTCTTGTCAATTCCACAAGGCCTAATGTAAGGGAAGGCGTGATGAAAGCTCGCAGGGCAAACTCGCGCGACAGGATACTTGCAGCGGCAGCCGACGTGGCGCGCGAGGCGGGCCCGGGAAGCCTGTCGCTCGACGCCATCGCCAATCGGGCCGGCGTGTCGAAGGGCGGTCTGCTCTACAATTTCCCGACCAAGGCCAAGCTGATGCAGGGGCTGGTCGAGAATTACCTCAATGCTTTCGAGCAAGCGCTCGAAGAACGCACGGCCGAGGCAAGCGATGAAAGCGCGCTCGCGGCCTACATACGGCTCTCGGCCGATGATTGCGAGAAGCCGAAACCTTCGGCCTCCTGGATGTTCTCCGCGATCGCCGAGGATCCGGAATTCCTGACGCCGATCAAAGCCTTCAAGCGGCAGCTGTTCGAACGGCTGAAGGGGGAAACGGACGACCTCGGCTCGCTGCTGGTTTGTTTCCTCGCCATCGAGGGGCTGCGCAGCATGAATCTTTTCGATTCAGACGTGCTGTCGCAGCAGGAGCACAAGCTCCTGGTTTCCTCGCTTCTCAAGATAGCCGGATAGGTCGCAGGCTCACATCAGCGGCGGCAAAGACGCTGAGACAAAGACGGCGCCTTTCGCGGCGCTCTCTTCATTTGTATCCAGTGCGTGGAGCGAGCGCTCACCGGTACGCAAAAAGACCGCCGGATTTTTCCGACGGCGTGGTCATAGTTGCCGAATGAAAGATATCAGGTCGGGTCTTCGCGATGCAGGTCGTGGATGGCGACGCCTTCGACATTGGTCGGCAGCATCAGCCACTGCTTGTGGCGCAGCGTCCGTTCGGTGTCCTCGAGGCCCATCTCCCAGTGCTCGCGCATCGAGGTCCCCGAGAACTCATAGTCCTTGGCGTGGCCTTCGTAGCCTTTGTGCTGGTAGATCAGGTGGACGATGTTGACCACGCCGGCGTCGGAATAGTCGGCAATCAATTCCTTCTCGCCCTCTATCAGAAATTCCGGCGGAACGCGCTTCAGTGCATCGAGCAGCTTCATCTTCAGCGCATGGATGCGCTGGAAATTGTCGGTGTTCTGGCGCGTGCGGCTGGAATACATGATGTCCTTGTGACGCGACAGCACGTCGGCCATGCCGCGCGGCAGCACGCCGCGAGCGCTGAACAGATCGACCTGGAAGACCAGCGAGGTGCGGTCCTCTTCTTGGTCGAGCAGATATTGCAGCGGCGTGTTGGAGACGATGCCGCCGTCCCAGTAGTACTCGCCCTCGATGCGGATCGAGGGGAAGGCCGGCGGCAGCGCGCCGCTCGCCATGATGTGCTCCGGTCCGATGCGCACCTTGTCGGTGTCGAAATAGACGAAGTTGCCGGTCCTGACATTGACGGCGCCGACACTCAGCCGCTTTTTGCCGTCGTTCAGAATGTCGAAGTCGATCAGGCTTTCCAGCGTGTCCTTCAGCTCGGCGGTGTCGTAGAAGCTGGTAGCGCCTTCCGCCCCCGGCAGCTGGAACCAGGGATTGGGATGGCGTGGCTTGAAGAAGCCGGGCTGGCCCATAGTCATCGTCATCCACGAAGAAGTGCGGTTGCGGATGTCGCGATAGATGTCGCCTTCGGGCGTATAGGCCCAGATCTTGCGGCCCGAGACCGTCTGCCAGAACTGCTCCAGCCGCTGCAGGCGCCGGCTCGGCTCGTTGCCGGCGATGATCGATGCGTTGATCGCGCCGATCGAGACGCCGGACAGCCAGGTCGGCTCGCAGCCGGCGTCGGACAGCGCCTGATAGACACCGGCCTGATAAGCGCCCAGCGCGCCGCCCCCCTGGAACACCAGGGCGATGCGGTCGTATTGCGCCGTTATTTCCTCGATGGTGGCGGCTGCCGCCGTTTTTGGGGTGCGTTCAAGCACGAGCCTTCTCCGGCTGGATTGCGCTGGTCGCGGACCGGCCGGCGAGATAGTCGTGAACGACCTCGCCCAGTCCGAGCGTCAGATCGGCGGTGAAGTGGACGGCCGAAACCACCTCCAGTACCGGCAGCTTGGCGACGTCGGCCGTGACATGCGGCCGAAGGTCGAGCGCGGCCGGCGCCGTCCAGGCTTCCTTCAGCGTCACGTCGGTGAGGTAGTAACGGACCAGCTCGCAGATGCGCGTGCTGCCGTCGACATGCGGGATGACCTTGAACAGAAAGTTTGGCGCGGCGAGCGAGGCGAGCACCTGGTCGTGGTCGGCCTCGCGGTGCTTGTAGCCCATGGTGCCGGTGGCGCAGAGCACGCTGCCATAGTGGAGGGTGCCGACCACGACCTCGCCCTCATGCACGATCTTGGGGCTGGCCAGCTTCTTCGGGAATCCCCAGAGCTCGCGGCCGCCGGCGATCGGCGCGTCGTCGTCGAGATACATGGAATGGACATAGCCGCCATGTTGTCCGCCGAAGCGCACGGGGATCACCTGACCGGTCTCGGTATAGTCGCCGAAGCCGGTCGAATCCGGCATGCGGATGAACTCATACTTGACCAGCGGCTCATCGATCTCGAGTGGCTTCGGCACGACGGCTTCCAGCGCCTCGCGCGTCGTGCGGTAGGTGATGATGATGTATTCGCGGTCGAAGAAACGGTAGGGGCCTGGCGGAAAAGAAGGGTTGGTAAGCGGCATCGCATAGGCGCGCTTCACGACTTCGGCGATTTCCAAGCTGTTCACCCTTCAGGAATGACACACGCGGCTCGCACAGGGGATTATGTTGCACGGCACCATGACAGTGCCATGTACGCCCTAGGACCGCCAGCTTCCTGTCGCTCGAACTGCATCACAACATTGTAATCGCGCCGAAATACGGGCATGGCATTGTTATGTTGCGGCGCACAAACTATGTGGTCAACAGTCCCTCCCTCCACGTGCGAGATCTGCCATGGGTTCCCTTTCTTCCAAGAATGCGCTCGTCACTGGCTCGACCAGCGGCATCGGCCTTGCAATCGCCCGCGCCTTTGCCGCCGAGGGCGCCAACGTCACCATCAACGGCCTGGGCGATGCCGCGGCGATCGAAAAGGAGCGCGCCGGCATCGAGAGGGATTTCGGCGTCAAGTGCCGCTACTCCGGCGCCAACATGATGGACGGCGCGGCGGTCACCGCCATGATCCGCGAGGCCGAGGAGGCGTTCGGCAGCCTCGACATCCTGGTCAACAATGCCGGCATCCAGCATGTCGCGCCGATCGACGAGTTCCCCGACGACAAGTGGGAAGCAATCATCCGCATCAACCTGCTTGCCGCCTTCTATGCCATCAAGGCGGTGCTGCCGGGCATGAAGAGCCGCAAATGGGGCCGCATCATCAACACGGCCTCGGCGCATGCGCTGGTCGCCTCGCCGTTCAAGTCGGCCTATGTCTCGGCCAAGCACGGCATTGCCGGCCTGACCAAGACGGTGGCGCTGGAAGTCGCGCAGGATGGCATCACCGTCAATGCGATCGCGCCCGGATATGTCTGGACGCCGCTGGTCGAGAAGCAGATCCCCGACACGATGAAGGCGCGTGGCATGACCGAGGAACAGGTCAAGCACGATGTGCTGCTTGCCGCGCAGCCGACCAAGGAGTTCGTCAGCGTTGAGGAACTGGCGGCACTGGCGCTGTTCCTGTGCTCGGATGCGGCCAAGCAGATGACCGGCACAACCCTGCCGATGGATGGCGGCTGGACGGCGCAGTAGGTGGAGCTTCCAAAGAAGGTGCGGGGCCGCGCCTTCCTCGACAAGAATTCTTGACAATCGTGGGGGAGCGTTCCAGCATCCTGGCTAAGGGGTTCCCCGCGACGACCCCGTGAGGCGTCAGCCCAACGATCGCGTCCAAACTCTCTTCGTTCAGGAGGTGGACGCCATGCCGTCAACAACTCAGATCACAGTGCCGCAGCTTGCCCGACTCGTCGGCCTGCCGGATGCACCTCGCGTCGTCGACGTACGCATCGACGACGACTTTCAAGCCGATCCGCGGCTGCTGCCGGCTTCTTACCGGCGCGACTTCAGAACCGTCTCGACCTGGGCGGCCGACTTCTCCGGATCCAAGATCGTGGTCATCTGCCAGCGCGGAGAGAAGCTCTCGCAAGGCGTTGCCGCGTGGCTGCGCCACGAGGGCATTCCGGCGGAATCGTTGGAAGGCGGTTTCGCGGCCTGGGCCGCCGCCAAGGCGCCGTTAGTCGCGGCCGACGCCATTCCGCCCCGCGACGGGAAGGGTCGCACCGTATGGGTCACACGTTCCCGGCCGAAGGTCGATCGCATCGCCTGCCCCTGGCTGATCCGACGATTTGTCGATCCTGGCGCCGTGTTCCTGTTCGTCGACCCGGCCGAGGTGCCCCTGGTCGCGGACCGCTTCGCCGCGGTGCCCTTCGACATCGAAGGCGTGTTCTGGAGCCATCGCGGCGATCATTGCACCTTCGACACGATGATCGAGGAGTTCGGCCTGCGCACCGAGGCGCTCGATCGTCTGGCGCTGATCGTGCGCGGCGCGGATACAGCGCGTCTCGACCTGGTGCCGCAGGCTGCCGGGTTCCTCGCCGCGTCGCTCGGCCTGTCGCGCATGTTCCGCGACGACCTGGAACAGCTCGAAGCCGGCATGCTGCTCTATGACGCTTTCTTCCGCTGGTGCCGCGACGCCACGGACGAGACGCATAACTGGCCGGCGGGGGGTAAGCAACAATGACAGTGCTTGCCAAGGACAGCGCCGCGCAGCCGGCCGATGTCCCGGCTGTGCCGACCTTCAGTGATGCGACGCGGCTGTGGGCCAAGATCGGCCTGCTCTCTTTCGGCGGGCCGGCCGGGCAGATCGCCCTGATGCACAAGGAACTGGTCGAGGAGCGCCGCTGGATCGGCGAGGAGCGGTTCCTGCATGCTCTGAACTACTGCATGCTTCTTCCGGGTCCCGAGGCGCAGCAGCTTGCCGTCTATATCGGCTGGCTGCTGCACCGGACGGCCGGCGGCCTCGTCGCCGGGACATTGTTCGTGCTCCCGGGAGCACTGGTCATGCTTGCCCTGAGCAGTTTCTACATGCTCTATAACGACGCGCCGGTCATCGAGGCGCTGTTCTTCGGCATCAAGGCGGCGGTGCTGGCGGTCGTCGTCGAAGCGGTGATCCGCATCGGCAAGCGGGCGCTGAAGAACCGGGTCATGGTGGCCATCGCGGTGGCGGCCTTTCTCGCCATCTATGTCCTCAAGCTGCCGTTTCCGCTGATCGTGCTTGCGGCGGGACTCATTGGCTGGGTCGGCAATCGCTTTGCACCAGGGCTGTTTTCGGGCTCGGCACACGGCAAGGGCAACGCCGCCGCCGACAGAGGCGGCGTGGTCGACCTGATGTTCGAGCGCGGCGAGCTCGGCCACACCGTGCCGACCAAATGGCACGCGGCCCGGACCATCGCCATCTGGCTGCCGGTCTGGCTCGGACCGGTGGCGCTGATCGCGGTGTTGGCAGGGCCGGGGAGCGTGTGGGCGCAGATCGGCGGCTTCTTCAGCCTGATGGCGGTCGTCACCTTCGGCGGAGCCTATGCGGTTCTGGCCTATGTCGCGCAAGCCGCGGTGACCTCGTTCGGCTGGCTTTCGCCCGGAGAAATGGTCGACGGGCTCGGGCTTGCCGAGACGACGCCCGGACCGCTGATCCTGGTGCTGCAATTCGTCGGCTTCGCCGCCGCCTATCGCCATGCGGGCACGCTAGCCCCTCTGCTTGCAGGGTCGCTTGGGGCGGCGCTGACGCTCTGGGCTACCTTTGCGCCCTGCTTCTTCTGGATATTCCTCGGAGCGCCTTACATCGAGCAGCTGCGGCAGAACAAGGCGTTGTCGGCGGCGCTCGGTGCTATCACGGCAGCGGTCGTCGGCGTGGTGATGAACCTTGCGCTGTGGTTCGCGCTGCATGTCGTCTTCGGCAAAGTCGAGAGCGTCGGCTGGGGCGTCGAGGTTCCGGTCGTTTCCTCGCTCGACTGGCGCGCGGCGCTGCTGTCGGCGGCGGCGATGGTCGCCATGCTCAGGCTGAAGGCCGGCATGCTGCCGACGCTCGCGGCATCCGCGCTGGCGGGACTGGCTCTACAGGCATTGTGAATTGTTTCCAGCCGCAGCCAAGCGTGATCGAGAGCTATGTTTACAACTAACATGTCAGTATGCTACGTCTGCCCGCGGATTGATGAATGGAGAATTGCAGGTGGGTTCGCGCTTTGGTCTGTCGGTTGCGCTCACAACGCCCTTTGATGCAGCCGGGCGGATCGCCGTTCCGGTGATAACCGAGCATGCTAAGGCCTGTCTCGATGCTGGCTGCAGCAGCGTAACGCTGTTCGGCACCACCGGCGAAGGCGCTTCCGTCGGTACGGCGGAGCGGCTGGCGGTCATCGATGCCATGCTTGCGGCGGGCATATCCGCCGACCAACTCGTTGCAGGCGTGCTGGTCGATGCGGCGGAGGACGCTGCCGAGCAGTGCCGCCAGGCGTTGCAGCGCGGCGCCCGCAACGTCCTTCTGGCGCCGCCGAGCTATTTCAAGAATGTCGGTGACGATGGGTTGTTCGGCTGGTTCGGCGCCGTGTTCGCCGCGCTCGGTCCGCTGGCCCGCGGCATGCTGCTCTACAACATCCCCTCGGTCACGACGGTGCAGCTGTCGCTCGACCTGATCGGCCGGCTTCGCAAGGCGTATCCGGGCGTGGTCGCCGGGGTCAAGGATTCCGGTGGAGACTGGCGCTACAGCGAAGCGCTGCTCAAGGCGCATGGCGACCTGATCATCCTCATCGGCGACGAACGGCATCTGGCGCCGGCGGTGCGGATCGGCGGCCAGGGCGCGATTTCCGGCATGGCCAATTTCGCCGCCGGCGAACTGCGCGCCATGATCGAGAGCGGACGCGACGACTCCCGCGTGGAAAGCTTCGTCCTCGAACTGCTCCGGCATCCGGTCATCCCGGCGGTGAAGGCCATGGTGGCGCGCCAAACCGGCGACGAACGCTGGCTGACGGTTCGGCCGCCGCTCGTGCCGGTAGCCTTGCAGGAACGGCAGCAGCTTGGCGCCGCTTACGACAGGCTGTTTGCGATACAGGCAGCCTGAACCGGGGAGGGCGCTGATCGGCATGGACGACACGAGCGAACCGGCAACCCTCAGGGAGAAGGCCTATGCCAGCTTCACGCGGCATCTGCTGGCCCGCGACCTCAGGCCCGGCCAGTTCGTTTCGCAGCGCGAGCTGGTCGCCTTCACCGGCCTGCCGCTCGGAGCCATCCGCGAGATCGTGCCGCGGCTCGAGGCCGAGGGACTGCTGACCACCATACCGCAACGCGGCATGCAGATCGCGCATATCGACATCAGCCTGATCCGCGAGGCTTTCCAGTTCCGCCTGTTCATGGAGCGCGAGGCGGTCGCGCTGTTTGCCGTCAACGCGTCCGACGCCGAGATTGCGGGTCTCAGGCGCGAGCACGAGGACATGCTCGCCCAAGCGCTGGCGCAGACCCCGACCCCCGAAATGGAAGCCAAGGCCCAGAACATCGACTGGGCTATGCATGACACCTTCATCAGCGCGCTGGGCAACGAGATCATCGCCAAGGCCTATCTGGTAAATTCGGTGAAGATCCGGCTCATCCATCAGGAGCGGTTCCGCATCGACGGTCGCGTCGTGCCGGTCATGCGCGAGCATCTTGCGGTGATCGAGGCCCTGGAGAAACGCGATCCGCAGGTGGCGGTCGAGGCGATCAGCCAGCACATCGACAATGCGCGCCGGCTGGCGCTGCAGATTTGAGGAAGCAAAACCGCGCCGCAATCGTCGTGGCGTAAATCGACAACGACAACCGGGAGGAAGAAATGTCGTCCAATCCATTCAGTCCAACCAGAAGGCAGCTGCTCCAGGGAACCGCGGCTCTCGCCGCCACCGGCCTCGTCGGTCTTCGTCCGAGCTTCGCCGCGGGCGTCGACTGGAAGCGCTTTGCCGGCACGACGCTCGACGTCAACCTGGTCAAGAGCCCGCGCAGCGACACCATCCTGAAGAATCTCGCGGAGTTCGAGGAGCTGACCGGCATCAAGGTCAATGCCGAGGCGACACCCGAACAGCAGCAGCGCCAGAAGACGGTGATCGAACTCAGCTCTGGCAAGCCGAGCTTCGACGTCGTGCATCTGAGCTACCATGTGCAGAAGCGCCAGTTCGAGAAGGGCGGCTGGCTGGCCGACATTTCCGGCTTCGTTGCCGATCCGGGCCTCACCGATCCAGGCCTGACCGAAAGCGACTTCGCCGAGGCGGGCATCCAGTTCGCCAAGGACGGCCAGGGCGTGCTGCGCTCGCTGCCATTCTCGGTCGACTACTGGATCCTCTACTGGAACAAGGAGCTGTTCGACGCCAAGGGTATAAAATATCCCGAGAGCTTCGAGCAGCTGGTGGCCGCCGCTGAAGCACTGACGGATCCCTCAAGCAACACCTTCGGTTTCGTCGCACGCGGTCTCAAGAACGCCAACACGCCGGTATGGACGTCGCTGATGCTCGGCTACGACATGACGCCGCTCGGCAGCGACGGCAAGCTGCGCACCACCTCGCCGGAGGCGATCGAGGCTGCCGCCCTCTACCAGCGGCTGATGACCAAGGCCGCGCCTCCCGGCGTCACCGGCTTCAACTGGGCCGAGGCGCAATCCGCCTTCCTGCAGGGCAAGATCGGCATGTGGTTCGATGGCGTGGGCTTCGCGCCGCCAATGGAAAATCCGGAAAAATCGCGCGTCGTCGGCAAGGTCGGCTATGGCGTCATGCCGAAGGGTCCCAAGGCGCATGCCGCAGGCACGTTCGGCGACGGCATCGGTGTCACGTCCGCCAGCGCGAAGAAGGAAGCGGCCTATCTGTTCTGCCAGTGGGCGGTCTCTCCGGCCATGGGCGCGCGCCTGCTGCAGGCCGGCGCCGGCGTGCCGTTCCGCAAGTCGGTGCTGGAAGACCCCAAGGTGCGCGAAGGCGTCACCATGCCGCCGAGCTGGCTGGATGCGGTGGTCGGCTCAGGCAATATCAGCCGGCTGGCGCTGCCGGTCATCATCCCGGTCACCGAGTTCCGGGACATCTATGGCGTGGCGCTGACCAACATGATTGCCGGCGCAGATCCCGCCGACGAACTGAAGAAGGCCACCGAGCAGTTCCAGCCGGTTCTCGACAGGAGTGAGCAAGGCTGATGTCCGCCATCGCCCCGGAACGCGCAGGGGTAACGGCGCAAGCCGTCGAAGAGAGCCAGCCGATCCGGCTGGCTCCAAACTACTGGCCTTTCGTCATTCCTGCGCTCGTCGTCGTCGGCGCCGTGATCGTCTTTCCCTGGGCCTTCACGTTGTGGATGAGCGTCAACAGCTGGACGCTCGGCCAATCGCGAAGCTTTGCCGGGATGGAAAATTATATGCGCCTGGCGAGCGATCCGCGGTTTTGGGAATCGCTCTGGCATACCTTGATCTATACTTTCCTGTCGGTGGTCGCGCCGATGTTTTTCGGTACCGTCGCCGCGCTCATTTTCGACGCCAGGTTTGCCTTGCGCGGCCTGCTGCGCGGCGTCTTCGTGATGCCGATGATGGCCACACCCGTCGCCGTGGCATTGGTCTGGACCATGATGTTCCATCCGCAGCTCGGCGTGCTCAACTATCTCCTGTCGCTGGTCGGCATTCCGGCGCAGGAGTGGATCTTCAACGCCAACACCGTCATTCCTTCGCTGGTCGCGGTGGAGACCTGGCAGTGGACGCCGCTGGTGATGCTGATCGTGCTGGGTGGGCTGGCATCCGTGCCGCGCGAGCCGTTCGAAAGCGCCGAGATCGACGGCGCCAATGCCTGGCAGCAGTTCCGCTACCTCACCTTGCCGATGATCGCGCCGTTTCTGATGATCGCGGTCATCATCCGCACGATCGATGCGCTCAAGAGCTTCGATATCATCTACGCGATGACCCAAGGTGGGCCGGGCACGGCATCGGAAACAATCAACATCTATCTCTACAACACCGCCTTCTCCTATTACGACATGGGCTACGGCTCGGCCATGGCGGTGGTGTTCTTCATCGTCATCGTGGCCCTGTCCTTCATCCTCCTGATGTTGCGCCAGCGCTCGCAATGGGTCGACACGGAGGGCAAATAGGTGAGCTCGCGGCTGCTCAACAAGATAGGCCTGTTCTTCGCGGCGCTGGTGCTGGTCTCGCCGGCGATCCTGTTCTTCCTCTGGATGATCTCGCTGTCGCTGAAGTTCGAGATCGACAACGGCGCCTATCCGCCGATCCTGATCCCGGAGCGCTTCGCCTGGTCGAACTACGCAAAGGTGTTCGAGGAGAACAATTTCCTGCTCTATCTGTGGAACTCGGTGCTGGTGACCGGCACGGCGACGCTGCTGGCGCTGCTGATCGGAGTGCCGGCCGGCTATGGCATCGCCAGGCTCAAGGCGGAACGCTCGGCGATCGTAATCATGATCGCCCGCATGACGCCCGGGCTTTCCTATCTCATCCCGCTGTTCCTCCTGTTTCAGTGGCTGGGCATCCTCGGCACGCTCTGGCCGCAGATCATCATCCATCTGGTGGTGACGGTGCCGATCGTGGTCTGGGTGATGATCGGCTATTTCGAGACGACGCCGATGGAATTGGAGGAGGCCGCCAACATCGACGGCGCCAGTTCGTGGCAGGTGTTTCGCCTGGTCGCGCTGCCGATCGCCAAGCCCGGCATCGTCGTCGCCTTCATCCTGTCGATCATCTTCTCGTGGAACAACTTCGTCTTCGGCGTCGTGCTCGCCAGCCGCGAGACGCGGACACTGCCGGTCGCGGTCTACAACATGTTGTCCTACGAGCAGGTGAGCTGGGGGCCGCTCGCCGCCGCCGCGCTCGTGGTGACGCTGCCGGTGCTGGTGCTGACCATGTTCGCGCAACGGCAGATCGTCGCCGGGCTGACCGCCGGCGCGGTCAAGGGTGGCTGAGCGCCTGATCCGCTTTCATTCTTTCGGAGATACGCAATGGCATCGGTAAGCATCAACAACGTGCAGAAGGCTTTCGGAGCCACTCGGATCATCCACGATGTCAGCGTCGATATCGCCGATGGCGAGTTCGTCATCCTGGTCGGACCGTCGGGCTGCGGAAAGTCGACGCTGCTGCGCATGATCGCGGGGCTGGAAACGATCTCGGCCGGAAAGATCGCAATCGGCGAGCGCACCGTGAACAACCTCAGGGCCCGGGACCGCAACATCGCAATGGTGTTCCAGAACTACGCGCTCTACCCGCACATGACGGTGGCGGACAATATGGGCTTCGCGCTCAAGATCAAGAAAGCCGATCCGGCCGATACCGCGAGCCGGGTGAAGCGGGCAGCCGGCATTCTCGGCCTCGAGAAGCTGCTCGACCGCTATCCGCGCCAGCTTTCCGGCGGCCAGCGCCAGCGCGTCGCCATGGGCCGCGCCATCGTGCGCGACCCGCAGGTGTTTCTGTTCGACGAGCCGCTCTCCAATCTCGACGCCAAATTGCGCGTGCAGATGCGCGGCGAGATCAAGGCGCTGCATCAGCGGCTCGGCACCACCACCATCTATGTCACGCATGACCAGATCGAGGCGATGACCATGGCCGACAAGATCGTCGTGCTGCATGACGGTCTGGTCGAGCAGATCGGCGCGCCGCTCGATCTCTACGACCGGCCGGCCAATCTGTTCGTTGCCGGCTTCATCGGCTCGCCGGCCATGAACTTCATCCACGGCCACATCGAGGAGGGCATCTTCCGCAGCGCCGGTGGGCTGACTTTGCCGCTGCCGCAAGGCATCCGGCCGAGCGAGGCCGCGGGAAGGGAACTGGTTTACGGCATTCGTCCCGAGCATATCCGGGCGACCGGCCAGGGTCTCTCCGGCACAGTCACGCTCATGGAGGCGACCGGCTCGGAAATCTTCGCCACGGTCGACTGCGGCGGAGAGGTGATCTCCTGCCTTTTCCGCGAGCGGCTGGCGCTGAAGCAAGGCGAGAGCGTGCGGATCGAGATCGACCGCGCCTCGGCGCATCTGTTCGACGCCAAAACCGGCCGGCGCATCTGATTGCCCTGCCCGCGCTCTCACCGCGGCGGCCAGGGAGTGCTTGAGATTCGAGCGAACGGAAAGCAACGGGAGCCCAGTTGCAAGAAAATGCAACATGGAAGCATTGCAAAAGTCAGCCAATCCTTTGATTTAGTTGGTGATCCCGACAGGAATCGAACCTGTGACCTACAGATTAGGAATCTGCCGCTCTATCCTACTGAGCTACGGGACCACGCGGCCCGACACATAAACGCTTCGGGCCGGTTCGCCAAGAGGCGTTACCGGCCGATCGGCGGCAATCGGCCGGGAAGGTCGCCTCCGTGCAAATCGGTCAGGCGGCGAGCGCCGTCTCCGCCAGCCTCACCCAATAGCTCATGCCGTGCGGGATGACCTCGTCGTTGAAGTCATAGGCCGGATGGTGAAGGCCGGCGGTGTCGCCGTTGCCGATGAAGATGAAGGCGCCGGGGCGCGCTTCCAGCATGTAGGAAAAATCCTCACCGCCCATCACCGGCTGGATGGCGCGGTGGACATTCGCGTCGCCGGCGACGCCGGCGGCAATATCGCTGGCGAAGGCCGTCTCTTCCGGATGGTTGAAAGTGACGGGATAGTTGGGGTCGTAGTCGACCTCGATCGTCGCGCCGAAGGCTGATGCGAGGCCAGCGCAAATGGCGCGGATTTTCTCTTCCGCTTTCCTGGCCACTTCCTTTTTCAGCGTGCGCACCGTGCCGGCGATCTCGGCTTTTTCCGGTATGACGTTGTAGGCATCGCCGGCATGGAATTTGGTCACCGACACGACGACGGCCTCGACCGGATCGGTGCTGCGTGAGGCAATGGTTTGCAAAGCGCTCACCAATTGGCTGGTAATGACGATCGGGTCGATCGTGGCGTGCGGCATCGCCGCATGGCCGCCATGCCCCTTGACGGTGATGGTGAATTCGGCGGTCGCCGCCATGATCGGGCCGGGCTTGATGGCGAACTCGCCGACGGGAAGGCCGGGCATGTTATGCATGCCGAACACCTTCGAGATGCCGAAGCGGTCCATCATGCCGTCCTTGACCATTTCGTTGCCGCCGCCGCCGCCTTCCTCGGCGGGCTGGAAGATCACCGCCACGGAGCCGGCGAAATTGCGCGTTTCGGCGAGATATTTGGCTGCGCCGAGCAGCATGGCGGTGTGGCCGTCATGGCCGCAGGCATGCATTTTGCCGGGAACGCTCGACGCGTAGGGCTTGCCGGTGATCTCGTTGATCGGCAAAGCGTCCATGTCGGCGCGCAGGCCGATGGCCGGACCCTCGCCCTTGCGGCCGCGGATAATGCCGACGACGCCGGTTTTGCCGAGGCCGGTCACAACCTCGTCGCAACCGAAAGCCTGCAGCTTGGCGGTGACGAAGGCGGCGGTCTGGAAAACGTCGAAGTTCAGTTCCGGCGTCTGGTGCAGATGGCGCCGCCAGCCCGCGACTTCTTCCTGCATTTCCGCGGCACGGTTGAGAATTGGCATAATCGTTCCATTTCTTTGTTGGGGCAGGCAGTTCAGGGCCGCTGCCCGGCAAGTGTGATCGTCTGGCGCTTTGCCATTTTGACGTCACATAGGGTAAATAGCACCGCATAATGCGGCCCGGAGTCGAGGGTCGGTCCGCAGTATGCTGGCCATCGCGCAGCGAAATCTTACGGAGCCAGCGGCAACTACGGCAAGAGGCGATTTCGGAATTGATCATGCGGCAAAGGCATTTCCTCAACCTATTGCTTGCGGGGGCGCTGGCGCTGCCGATGCTTTCCGGCACTGCGCGCGCCAATCCGGTGGTGCTGTTCGACCTGAATAGCGGCAAGGTGCTGGAGCATCAGGACGCCTTCAAGCGCTGGTATCCGGCCTCGCTGAGCAAGCTGATGACGGCCTATGTGGCGTTCCGGGCGATCGCCGCCGGCGAGGTGGCGCTCGATTCGCCGATTAAGGTGACGAAACATTCGGCCGGCGAGCCGCCGAGCAAGATGGGCTTCAAGCCCGGATCGGTCATGCGGCTCGACAATGCGCTGAAGATGATGCTGGTCAAGTCGGCCAACGACATCGCCATGGCCGTCGGCGAGAACATCGGCGGATCGCAGGCCGCCTTCGCCGACCGCATGAATGCCGAGGCCGCCAGGCTCGGCATGGTCGGAACGCATTTCGTCAACCCGAATGGGCTGTTCTCGCCCGACCAGTACACGACCGCGCGCGACCTCGCCGTCCTGGTGACGGCGCTTCGCAACGACTTCCCGCAATATGCGCCGTGGTTCTCCATCGAGGGTCTTGCCGTCGGAAAGAAGGCGATCCCGAACTACAATCTGCTGATCGGGCGCTATCCCGGCGCCGACGGTATGAAAACCGGCTTCGTCTGCTCCTCGGGCTTCAACATGATCGGCTCGGCGACGCGCGATGGCCGCACACTGGTTGCCGTGGTGCTCGGCGAAAAATCCGCCATCAGCCGCGCCGAAGCGGCGGCGAAGCTGCTCGACCAGGGTTTTGACGCGCCGGCGGCCGGGTCGACGACGCTCGCGGCGCTCAAGCCATATGGCGACACGCTGTCGCCCAACGACCTGCAGGACGAGATCTGCAAGAAGAAGCCGAAGGAACAGCAGTCGGAGGCGGCGCCTGCCGTCGCCGCCAAGGACAAGGCCAAATCGCCCTATCAGGTGAAACTCGATCACCCGACGTTGATCGCGGTCGGCCTTGGCGGGGCCACCGGGCCGGCGCCCAAGGCTTTCGTCGACCAGACCGATCAGAACTATGCCGATGTGCCGCTGCCCAGCTGGCGGCCCGACAAGCCTCTGCCGGCCGGCGCCACACCCGCCGCGACCGCTGCCGCTGCAGCGCAGGGGGATCAGCCGGCCAAGGCGGCAAACTCGCCATGACCGGGCGCAGCGGCTTTCCCATACCCGTCTCGGTGCTCACCGGCTTTCTCGGGGCCGGCAAGACGACGCTGCTCAACCGGCTGCTCAAGGATCCGGCGCTTGCCGACACGGCCGTCATCATCAACGAGTTCGGCGAGGTGGCGATCGACCATCTGCTCGTCGAGCAAGCCTCAGACGGCATCATCCAGCTTTCCGACGGCTGCCTTTGCTGCACGGTGCGCGGCGAACTCGTCGATACGCTGGCCGACCTCGTCGACCGGCTGCAGACCGGACGCATCGCCAGGCTGGCGCGCGTCGTGGTCGAAACCACCGGCCTTGCCGATCCTGCACCGGTGCTGCAGTCGATCATGGCGCATCCGGCGCTGGTGCAGGCTCTCCGGCTCGACGGCGTCATCACGCTGGTCGACGGCGTCAACGGGGCGGCCACGCTCGATAACCATGTCGAGGCGGTGAAGCAGGCGGCCGTCGCCGACCGCATCGTGCTGACCAAGACCGATCTCGCCGAGGCAAGCGACGCCGAGGCCCTGCGGGCGCGACTTCATCAGATAAATCCGAGCGCGGTCCTGCTCGACGTCAATGACCCCGCTACCGGGGCAGCGTCGCTGTTCGATTGCGGCCTCTACAATCCCGAAACCAAGAGCGCCGACGTGCGGCGCTGGCTCGGAGAGGAGGCGGCGCATGATCATCATCACCACGACGATGGTCATGATCACGCCCCCCATCATCACGACCACCGCCACGACGGCCGCGTGCGCTCCCACTCGCTCGTCCATGACGGGCCGGTGCCGTTCTCGGCGATCGAGATGTTCCTCGATTTGTTGCGCTCGACGCATGGCGAGAAACTGCTGCGCATGAAGGGCGTCATCGAACTTCAGGAGGATCCGTCACGGCCGCTGGTGATCCACGGCGTGCAGAAGATCCTGCATCCGCCGGCCAGGCTGCCGTCGTGGCCGGACGGACGGCGCGGCACGCGGCTGGTGCTGATCACGCTCGACATGCCGGAAGATTATGTCCAGCGGCTGTTTTCCGCCTTCACCAACAAGCCGTCGATCGACACGCCCGACCGGGCGGCGCTCGAGGCCAATCCGCTGGCGATCGCCGGGCTGTAGTTCCAGAGGTCCGATTGGCCTATGCCGCGCCGCCGCGCTCGACCAGGAAGCGATGGCCGCCGTCGACCGCCGCCGTCTCGATCAGCTGATGGCCGGCATCGGCGCAGAAGGCCGGAATGTCGATCACGGCCAGCGGGTCGGTGGTTTCCAGCCACAGACGGCTGCCGGGCCGCATCGCGGCCAGACGCTTGCGCGCCTTCAGCACCGGCAGCGGGCAGTTCAGCCCCTTCAGATCGTAGGTAGCGGCGGACCCGGCCAAGATCGAGAAATCTCAGCCGCCGAACATGCCGAGCAGTTTCTTCTTCAGCTTCGAGACCGTGCCTTCGTCGGCACTTGCCGCCTGCTGCGTTTCCAGCGCCGGTTGCGCGGAAGCCGCCTCGACGCCTGCGGTGACCACCGGCTGCTGAGCCGCCTGCTTGGCGGCTTCCTTTTCGGCCAGGGCCTGCGCCTTGGCGGCTGCCTTTTCAGCCTGCGCTTGCGCCTTGGCGGCCTTGGCCGCCTCGATCGCCGCAAGCCGCTGCTCCTCGGCCTTGCGCTTGGCCTCCTTCTCCGCGTCGAGCGCGGCCATCTTGCGGCCGAGCGGGGAATCGATGCGGCCCATCCGCGTCGTCTCGGTTACCGAGCCGTCGGCATTCATCGACGGCGGGTCGATCGGCACACGCTCGCCGCGGGCGCGGCGCTTGGACCAGTCGGAAACGATGCTGGCTTCCTTGATGCCGGCGATGGCCGGCTTAGGCGGTAGTATGCTTCCCTTGACCGCGGAGTTGAAGGCGGCGTCGTAGCGCTTTTCGTAGTCGGCGTAGGCCGTTTTCAACGAATCAGGCTGTGTCATTGCCGGGCAGGCACCTGTCGGGTCGAAGGTGGTGCCTTCTGGCGCTACTTGATTGAAGACGTAGCGCTTCTCGCAGACGTCGACTTTCGGCGGCACCTTGGTGATCTCGAAATTGTCGTAGCCGACCTTCAGCATCTTCCAGAACTCGTAGTTCGGGTCGTTGCGGTAGCGCGCCATGTTGGCGGCGGTCATGCGAAACGGGAAGGCCTGGATCTGGAACTCGGTCTGGCCGCCCTGGAAGGCATCGCGGCCGAAAGCATAGATCTGCTCGATCTGGGCATCGGTCATCGAATAGCAGCCGGACGAGGAGCAGGCGCCGTGCACCATCAGATTGGAGCCGGTGCGGCCGTTGGCCCTGTCATAGGCGTTGGGATAGCCGATGTTGAAGGACAGATGGTAGTTCGAGCGCGGATTCATCTGCGACGGACGCACCGTGTAGAAGCCTTCAGGCGCCTGGCGGTCGCCCTCGGTGTATTTGGGGCCGAGCTTGCCCGACCATTTGCAGATGTCGTAGCTGGCGACGAGATCGTAGCGGCCGTTGGTCTTGGCCTTCCAGATCTCCAGCTTGCCTTCTTCCTTGAAGATGCGCGCCATCACCGAGGAGGTGCGCACCATGCCTTTGGCCTTCATGTCGGCGAGGATCTTATCCGGCAGGGGCTTGTTCGCCTCCGGCGCAAAATCCTTCATCGACGAATCATTGCAGCCGGCGATGCCTATCGCGGCGACAAGGACTCCGGTGCGGGCAAGCTTGGCAAACATCGATACGGCTTTGTCTTTTCTCTCAGGCCAACGGCCTCGGCATGGCCGGCCCGCAGGCTCAACACCAATGGACCGTAAGCCCGTTAACCTTGAAAATTCCTTACCGCAAGCAATAGCCAACCCCTCGCGGATATTTTCATTGAGCCGAATGCGGCGGCATTTTTGTGGCGAAAATGTTAACAGCCGCCATAGTTGCGGCGCGCGGCCGAATTAAACGGGTGGCGCTGGGGCAGACTCACGTGCTTTGTTTTCATGCATGTCGCTTTCGCAAAACCACTGCACAGTTTTGTGCGACATGCATTAAAGGCTGCGGCCCATCGCTAAATATTTCTCGCGGCGCTGCTCGCGGAAATCGGTGTTGGCGCCGGCAAAGTCCTTCATCGTCTTGGCGATCAGGTCGCCGGTGGCGGCAATCACCGTTTCCGGCGCACGCTGGGCGCCGCCCATCGGCTCGGGAACGATGGCATCGATGATCTTCATTTCGAGAAGATCCTGGGCGGTGATCTTCATGTTGGTCGCCGCGTCCTTGGAACGGGTGGTGTCGCGCCAAAGAATAGAGGCCGCGCCCTCGGGCGAGATCACCGAATAGATGGCGTGTTCCAGCATGTAGACACGGTTGGCGGTGGCGATCGCGATGGCGCCGCCGGAGCCGCCTTCACCGATGACCACCGAGATCGACGGCACTTTGAGCGCCAGGCAGGCTGAGGTCGAGCGCGCAATGGCCTCGGCCTGGCCGCGCTCCTCGGCGCCGACGCCGGGATAGGCGCCGGCGGTGTCGACCAGCGTCAAAAGCGGAATGTTGAAGCGGTCGGCAAGCTCCATCAGCCGAACCGCCTTGCGGTACCCCTCGGGCCGTACCGAACCGAAATTGTGCTTGATGCGGCTTGCCGTGTCGGAGCCCTTCTCCTGGCCGATCACCGCCACCGGCTCGCCGCGGAAACGGGCAAAACCGCCGACGATCGCCTGGTCGTCGCCGAAATTGCGGTCGCCGGCCAACGGCGTGAAATCGCTGAACAAGCCCTTGATGTAGTCGAGGCAGTGCGGCCGGTCCGGATGGCGGGCCACCTGGACCTTCTGCCAAGGGGTGAGCGCCTTGTAGAGATCGCGCAGCGCATCGCGCGAACGCTTCTCCAGCCTGCCGATCTCGTCGGCGACATCGACCGCCTCGCCGTTCTCCGCGAGCTTCTTCAGCTCAAGGATCTTGAGCTCCAGATCCTGCACCGGCTTTTCGAAATCGAGGTAATTATACATGCTGGGGCGGACCGATCCGTCGGAAGGCAATGGCTGGCGGAACCCTGGAAATGCTGGCTCCGGGCGGTGGAACGTCGCCCTCACATAGCGATATGAAGCCTAGTCGGCAAGCGGATGATGATCGTTGACCAGCCGCACCAGCCGCTCCTCCAGCACATGAGTGTAGATCTGCGTGGTGGAGATATCGGCGTGGCCAAGCAGTTGCTGCACGGCCCTGAGATCCGCACCGTTCTGCAGGAGATGGCTCGCGAAGGCGTGGCGCAGGACATGCGGCGAGATCTTGGTCGCGGCGATGCCGGCTCGCGCCGCCAAGCCTTTGAGATCGCGTGCGAAAACCTGCCGGGAGAGATGACCGCTGTCGGAAGAGGCTGGGAACAGGAACGGGCTGTCGGCATAGGCCGGCACCCCCGCCCTGGCGGCAAGCCACGCCCGCATCGCGGCGCGCGCCTTGGCCGACAGCGGCACCATGCGCTCCTTGTCGCCCTTGCCGCGCACCATGAAGAAACGGTCGTCGCGCAGCGCCACCGTCACCGGCAGACCGACAAGCTCGGAAACGCGCAGGCCCGTGGCATAGAGCACCTCGACCAGCGCGTGCAGGCGCAGCGCCGCCAACCGGTCGCCGTCGGGCGCAGCCCCGCCCGCCTCCTCAGCCGCGCGGTCGACCAGGCGGCCCGTCTCAGCCTCGGTCATGGTCTTCGGCAGCGGCCGGCCCTTCTTCGGGCTGTCCAGCGTGCCGGTCGGGTCGTCGCCGCGCAGGCCCTCGGCATAGAGGAATTTGAAGAATTGGCGGATCGTCGACAATTTGCGCGCCTGCGAGGTCGGCGCAAAGCCACGCGCCGCGATGTCGTCGAGATAGGCGCGGATGTCGGCAGCTGCCGCTCCGGCCAGCCCGCCACCGATAGCTTCGGAGGCGTCTTCGAGGTCGCGGCGGTAGGAGGAAAGCGTGTTCTCGGCCGCACCCCGCTCGGCGCTCATCATCTCCAGAAAGGCTTCGATGCGGGCCGTGCTGTTCATTTGGCCGGGTCAGTTCTTCTTCGGATTGAGCTTTTCCGCGGGAATGCGCACGCTCATTTCGGCCTTTTTCGGCTCCACGAACATCGCCAGCGCGAACATCGCGCCATAAGCGACGCCTGCAAGAACCGCCAGCGTCACGACAAAGCGAAACAATGTCGGCATTCAGTCTTTGCCCGTCTTCTTGTTCTGCGATTCCAAACCCTGTGCCCTTATGGGACGCCATTCCGGCCAATTCAAGGACGAAGGGCTGGGGCAGAGGATTTGTCGAGGAAGCTTCTCGACGGAAGAGGGGCGATCTGGCCCGCCTGCGGCGGCCCGCTTGACGCAAACGGGCTTTTGATGTCGATACGGCGCAAAGAGGGTTCCGCATGAACGCGCTGCCAGCAAATCCGCCGGACGAAGGCCGTGTCGCGCTGCTCGAGCGGCTCGGCAGCCGCTCGATCGTCTTCGTCGGCCTGATGGGCGCCGGCAAGACCGCAATCGGCCGCAAGGTGGCGACAATGCTTTCCCTGCCCTTCATCGACAGCGACCAGGAGATCGAGAGCGTATCGCGCATGACCGTGCCGGAGCTGTTCGAGCGTTATGGCGAACCTGAGTTCCGGGCGCTGGAGCAGCGGGTCATCTTGCGTCTGCTCGAAAACGGCCCGCAGGTGCTTTCGACCGGCGGCGGCGCCTTCATGAACGCGCAGACGCGCGAGTCGATCGATGCGCATGGCGTCTCGGTCTGGCTGAAGGCCGATCTCGATCTGCTGATGGAGCGGGTTTCGAAAAAACAGAACCGGCCGCTGTTGAAGAATCCGGATCCGCGCGGCGTGCTGGAGAAGCTGATGAGCGAGCGCTACCCGGTCTATGCCACCGCCGACCTCACGGTTTCGACCCGCGACGACCGCAAGGAAGTCATCGCCAGCGAGGTGGTATGCGCGCTTTGTGCTTACCTCGGGATCGCGCCAATCGCCACCAGCGACGACGAGGTGGAGCCGTGAGCCATACCGAACCGGTGAAGGTCGAGGTCGGGCTCGGCGACCGTGCCTATGACATACTTATCGGGCCCGGCCTGCTTTCCGGCTCAGGAACCGAAATCGCAGGCCGCCTTCCCGGCACGCGCGCGGCCATCGTTACCGACGAGAACGTTGCCGCAGCGCATCTCGAAACGCTGCAGGCCGGCCTTGAAAAAGGCGGCATCGAGGCCGCCGTCATCACCCTGCCGGCCGGCGAAAAGACCAAGAGCTTTACCCACCTCGAGGAGGTCGTCGACGGCGTGCTCGCCGCCAAGCTCGAACGGCGCGATGTCGTCGTGGCACTTGGCGGGGGCGTCATCGGCGATCTTGCCGGCTTCGCCGCCGGCATCGTGCGGCGCGGGATGAACTTCGTGCAGGTGCCGACATCGCTGCTGGCGCAGGTCGATTCATCCGTCGGCGGCAAGACCGGCATCAACAGCGCGCGCGGCAAGAACCTGATCGGGGTCTTCAACCAGCCAAAACTGGTGCTTGCCGACACCGGCGTGCTCGACACTTTGCCGATCCGCGAATTCCGCGCCGGCTATGCCGAGCTCGCCAAATACGGGCTGATCGACCGTCCCGGCTTCTTCGCTTGGCTGGAGGAGAATTGGCAAAAGGTGTTCGCCGGCGGCCCGGAGCGGACCGAAGCCATCGCCGAGGCTTGCCGCGCCAAGGCCGATGTGGTCGCCCGCGACGAGTTCGAGACCGGCGACCGGGCGCTGCTCAATCTCGGCCACACATTCGGGCATGCTCTCGAAGCCGCCACGAATTATGACGGTGCCCGTCTCGTCCATGGCGAGGGGGTCGCGATCGGCATGGCGCTGGCGCACCGCTTCTCCGCGCGCCTCAATCTGGCGAGCCCGGACGACGCGGAGCGCGTCGAGGCGCACCTTCGCGCCGTCGGCCTGCCCTGGCGGATGGCCGACATAGCGGGCCAACTGCCGGATGCCGAGACGCTGCTTGGCTTCATCACCCAGGACAAGAAGGTGTCGCGCGGCGCGCTTACCTTCATCCTGACGCGTGGCGTCGGCCAGGCCTTTATCGCCAAGGACGTGCCGCCCTCCGAAGTGCTGTCCTTCCTCAAGGCGAGCCATCCCGGATGATCGACTTCGGCTGGATCGCCGCAGCCGTCCTTGCCGCCGTGATCGTGCTGGCGTTTCTCTTGCGCACGCGGCTCTTCGCGGCGCTCGGCTACAGTCTGCGGCCGATCGAACCGACGGAGCCCGAGCAGGATGAGCCGGACGAGAACGGCGACGAGACCCGCCGCAACGGGCAGGCGCGCGAGGATCGCAACCGGCTGGGCGCGCTTTTCGAACTCGAGGAGCTCGAGGTTTCGGACGTGATGGTCCACCGCACCAACATGCGCTCGGTCAACGCCGACGATCCGCCGGAAATGGTGGTGCGCGAGATTCTGCAGAGCCCGCATACCCGCATGCCGCTCTGGAAAGGCTCGCTCGACAACATCGTCGGCGTGCTGCATGCCAAGGATCTGCTGCGGGCGCTCAACGAGGTCGGCAACGACTTTTCCAAGATCGACGTGACAAGGATCGCGTCGAAGCCATGGTTCGTGCCCGACACCACCACCTTGCAGGATCAGCTCAACGCCTTCCTACGCCGCAAGGCGCATTTCGCCATCGTCGTCGACGAGTATGGCGAGATGGAAGGGCTGGTAACACTGGAAGACATTATCGAGGAGATCGTCGGCGAGATCGCGGACGAGCACGATGTCGACATGCAAGGCGTCAAGCAGGAGTCCGACGGCTCGGTCGTCGTCGACGGCACGGTGGCTATTCGCGACCTCAATCGGGCGCTCGACTGGGATCTGCCGGACGAGGAGGCGACGACGATCGCCGGCCTGGTCATCCACGAGACGCAGACGATCCCAGATGAGAAGCAGGCCTTCACCTTCCACGGCAAGCGTTTCGTGGTGATGAAGCGCGACAAGAACCGCATAGCAAGGTTGAGGATCCGGCCCGCCGGCGAAGGTTAGGGTGTGCCGATTTTCAGGTGAGACCGGCCTGCAAAGGGCGGCTTCCTGCGTCTCCGGTGCTCAGAGTTCCTTGGTCGAGCGCTCGCTGAGCACGGCGCCGGTTTCGGCATCCATTGCCGCCAGGCTGACGTCATAACCCCAAAGGCTCCGGATGTGGCGCAAGGTCGCGTCGCGGCTTTCGTCCTCTAGCTGGATGCCGTCCTTGACCTTGTGCTGCAGCCGCAAATGCCGGTCTCCCAGAAGATCCACGTCGACCACCTGGATGTCGGGCCGGCTCGCCCCCACATCGTAGCTTCGGGCCAGCGCGGACCGTATCTTGCTGTAGCCGCGCTCATTATGGATCGAGGCGACCTCGTAATGCGGCTCGTCGGCGCCGTCGGCCAGCACGAAGAGCCGCCATTTCCGGATCAAAGCGGGGCTCAGATACTGGCGGATGAAGGATTCGTCACGGTGGTTGGCCCAGGCATCGAGCAAGGTGTCGCGCCAGTCGCCACGGCCGGCGATGTCCGGAAACCAGTCGCGGTCCTCCGCGGTCGGCTCGGTCGAGATGCGCTGGATGTCCTGCATCATGCCGAGGCCCAGCGCATAGGGATTGATCCCGGAATAACGCGGATCGTCATAGGCCGGCTGGAAAACCACGTTCGAATGGTTTCGCAATATCTCGAGCATGGCGCCTTCGCTAATGCGGCCGCGATCGAAAAGCATGTTCATCAACGTGTAGTGCACAAAGGTGGCGCAGCCTTCGTTCATCACCTGGGTTTGCCGCTGCGGGTAAAAATATTGCGCAATCACACGCACGATCCTGATGATCTCGCGCTGCCAGGGCTCAAGCACCAGGCTGTTCTTCTCGAGGAAGTAGAGCAGGTTCTCCTCGGGCAGATTGAGCGATTTCTTCCGCTCGGCCAAGCTTTCGTCCCCTGCCTCCGGCTTGTTCTTGTCCTGCGCGGTCGGCAGCGTGCGCCACAGATCATTGTAGGAACGCTCCTCATATTCGAGGCGCTCGCGAAGGCCTTCGCGCTGCTGTTCCGACGACAGCTTCGGCGGCCGATGGTAGCGGAACACGCCTTGCTCCATCAGCGCGTGGGCGGCATCGAGCACCGCCTCGACGGCCTGCAGTCCGTGCCGTTCCTCGCATCGGGCGATGTAGCCCTTGGCGAAGTCCAGATAGCTCAGGATGCCTCCGGCGTCCGTCCATTGCCGGAAGAGATGATTGTTTTTGAAGAAATGGTTGTGGCCAAGCGCGGCATGGGCGGTCACCAGGGCCTGCAAGGCCATGGTGTTTTCTTCCATGAGGTAGACGATGCAAGGGTTGGAGTTGATGACCAGTTCATAGGCCAGACCGCGCGCGCCCTTGCGGTAGAGAAGCTCGTTGTAGAGGAAATGCTTGCCGAACGACCAATGCCGATACATCAGCGGCATGCCGACCGAGGAATAAGCGTCGAGCATCTGCTCGGAGGAAATGACCTCCATCTGCACCGGATAGATGTCGAGGTGAAGCTCTTCGACCCCGATCGCCTCGATCTCGTCGTAGACCCGAGACAGTTTCGCAAAATCCCAGTCCGACCCGGAAAATAACAGTTCGGATTTGCGCGCCTGATTGACCATCGGCCTATGTCCCATCCGCCCGCGTTCTCACGCGCTCTTGCGCAGACTAGGCTGCCTTGCGAAGAGCTCGCGAAAGACCGGATAGATATCGGCGGGAGCCGCGATGCGCCTCATCTGAAAATTCGGCCACTTTCCGTCGACCGCGTTGTAGGCGCGCCAGAGCGACGTTCCGTTCTCGGTGGAGCCGAAAATGTGGCTTTCGCGTTCGTCGATGATTTCCACATAGGCGAAATACTGGCAGAGGCGCATGAGCTTGCGGTCGAGGAGTTCTATGCAGCGCTCGGAATCGGTGGCGAAGTTGTCGCCGTCGGAAGCCTGAGCGGCATAGATATTCCATTCCGCGACCGGATAGCGCTGCTCTATGATGCGGTGCATTTCCTCAAGCGCCGTCGAGACGACGGTACCTCCGCTCTCGGTGTGGTAGAAGAAGGTGTGCTCATCCACCTCCTTGGCCTCATGGGTGTGGCGGATGAAAACGATGTCCGTCCTTTCGTAGCGCCGCGTCAGGAACAGATGCAGCAGCACGAAAAACCGTTTGGCCAGATCCTTCTCGCGCTCTCCCATCGATCCCGACACGTCCATCAGGCAAAACATGACGGCGCTGGCATTCGGCACCGGCTGGGGGTCGAAGCGGTTGAACCGAATGTCGACCGGATCGACATAGGCGATCCGCCTGCGCCGGCGTTCAAGCCGATCAACTTCCTCGCGCAGAGCAGCGATGCGTTCGCGCGTTGCCTCGGTTGGCGGCTTCGCTTCCAACTCGGCGATCTGCGTTGAGATGGCGTCCAGCTCCGCCTGCTTGGGACGCCTGAGCGCGATGCGGCGGCCGTGGCTGTTTCGCATGGTGCGTCCGACATTGACGTTGGTCGGCGCCCCGCTTGCCGTGAAGCCCGCCCGTCTTGGCTTGAAGCTCAGTATCTGCTTGAGATTGAGCTTGACCAGATCGGGCAGTTCGAGATCTTCGAAGAAGAGGTCGAGCACTTCCTCGCGCGACAGCACGAAGCGAAAGTCATCCTCGGATTGCTTGGTTCCCGGCGCCGAAGAGCCAGTGCCGCCGCCGCCAGGCTTGGGTATCAGATCACCGGGACTGAACGATTTGTTGCCAGGCAGTATGTGCTGGCGCTGCCCACTGTCCCTGGCGTCGCTGAAGGTCGGTTCGCTGGTGCCTTTGCGGGGCATCGGCACGGCATGCTCGCGGTCGACCTCGGCGATGCGGCCTGTCCGGACATGGTCGCGGATGCTGCGCTTGAGCTCTTCCCGAGCGCGCTTGAGGAAGCGCTGGCGATTGCTCAGGCTCTTGTCCTTCGGATTCAGGCGGCGGTCGATGAAGATCGGCATGCGAACCCTTCGGGCTTTGCTCAGCCAGCCTTGTTCACGCGCATGTACCAGTCGACCAGCCGGCGCACCTGCCGCTGAGTGTAGCCGCGCTCAACCATCCGCTGCACGAATTCGTTGTGCCGCTTCTCGGTGACGCTGTCCTGCTTGGAGCCGAAGCTGATCACCGGCAACAAATCCTCGACCTGACCGAACATGCGCTTCTCGATCACCTCGCGCAGCTTTTCATAGCTCGTCCAGGACGGGTTGCGGCCATGGTTGCGCGCCCGGGCGCGCAAGGTGAACTTGACCACCTCGTTGCGAAAATCCTTGGGATTGGCGATGCCGGCCGGCTTTTCAACCTGCGACAATTCCTTGTCCAGGACCTCGCGATTGAGGATCTGGCCGGTATCGGGATCCTTGTAGTCCTGATCCTCGATCCAGGCATCGGCATAGGCGATGTAGCGGTCGAAAAGGTTCTGGCCGTACTCGCTATACGATTCCAGGTAAGCCTTCTGGATCTCGTGGCCGATGAACTCGGCGTAGCGCGCTGCAAGTTCCGATTTGATGAACTCGAGGTACGCGGCTTCGGTTTCCTTGGGGAATTGCTCGCGTTTGATCGCCTCCTCGAGGATGTACATCAAGTGCACGGGATCGGCTGCGACCTCCTTGGTGTCGTAGTTGAAAGTCTGCGACAGAATCTTGAAGGCGAAGCGCGTGCTGACCCCGGTCATGCCTTCGTCGACGCCGGCGGCATCGCGATATTCCTGGACCGACTTCGCCTTCGGGTCGATCTCCTTGAGGTTCTCGCCGTCATAGGCGCGCATCTTGGTGTAGAGCGGCGAGTTCTCGTGCTCGGCAAGCCGGGTCGAGACGGTGAAACGGCTGAGGATGTCCAGCACTTCGGGCGCGCAGGGACTGTTCGCCAGATCGCTCTCGCGCAGAAGTTTCTCGTAAATCTGCCTCTCTTCAGTGATACGAAGGCAATACGGAACCTTGACCACAAGGATGCGGTCGAGGAAGGCCTCATTGTTCTTGTTGTTCTTGAATTGCTGCCATTCCGATTCGTTGGAATGGGCAACGACGATGCCCTGATAGGGGAAGGAGCCGAAATTCTCGGTGCCGTTGTAGCTGCCTTCCTGGGTTGCCGTCAGCAACGGGTGCAGGACCTTGATGGGCGCCTTGAACATCTCGACGAATTCGAGCAGGCCCTGCGTCGTCCGGTTCAAGCCGCCGCTGTAGGAATAGGCATCCGGATCGGATTGGCTGAAATGTTCCAACTGCCTGATGTCGACCTTGCCGACCAGAGCCGAGACATCCTGGTTGTTCTCGTCGCCGGGCTCGGTCTTGGCGATGGCGATCTGACGCAGACGCGATGGCGACAGCTTGACCACGCTGAATTTGGAAATGTCGCCGGACAGTTCGTCGAGCCGTTTGGCCGCCCAAGGCGAGATGAGCCCATTCAGGCGGCGGCGGGCTATCCCGTATTTGTCTTCCAGCAGATCGCCCATCCGATCGGGGTGGAAAAGGCCAAGCGGCGATTCGAATATAGGGCTGATCTGGTTGCCGACCTTCAGCGTGTAGATCGGGCGCTGTTCCATGAGCTTCTTCAGCCGTTCGGCAAGCGAGGACTTGCCGCCGCCGACCGGCCCGAGCAGGTAAAGGATCTGCTTGCGCTCCTCGAGACCCTGCGAGGCATAACGGAAATACCCGGCGATGCGCTCGATCGTATCCTCCATTCCGTAGAAATCGGAGAAGGAGGGGTACACCTTGATGGTCCGGTTCGAGAAGATGCGCCCGAGCCGCTCATCCTTGCTGGTGTCGACCAGATTGGGCTCGCCGATGGCCTCGACCATTCGTTCGGGCGCCGAGGCATACATGGATTTGTCTTCGCGGCAGCCAAGCAGATACTGCTGGAGGCTCATCTCTTCCTGGGCCGCGTTGGAATATATCTCCGAAAACAGATCGAAGACGTCGGATTGGTTCTCTCGCATGATATTCTGCCCTCAGAGCCGCTCTGGTTGCCAGTCGGCCAGTCGGCTCGTCTCGTATTCAACTGCCGGAAAGCATTGTGGTTCCCTCATATGAGAGAGAGCGCCTGCAATCGGGCATTGACGACTCACAGCACCCGATGCGGACGGAATGCTCACCCATGATGATTAGGTGGTGATGGCCGGGAGAGCTTCAAGGAAAATCTTAGGTTTTCCACTCACATGTCGTGATCGGGAACGTAGAGGCAGAAGGAATGCTGAGAATTCGCGTCGCCTCCGGGCTTACACTCGTGAAAGAACTCGTCACGCGAACGCCTGATCCGACGATCGGAGTAGGGAATGAGCTCTCCGGTGGAGAGCTGGTACCCATATTTCGTTTCCTTCACGTCGGCCGCGGGTGCTTGGTAGCAGTCCATTCCCGAGCAGCATGAGCTGTCATACTGCCAGCCCTTGGGCGCCTGATGCGCAGCCGCCGGAGCCGAAAGGAGTACCGCCAGTGCAATTGCCGGAAACAGGCGCAGAGGTTCTGAGCGGCTTGAGCGCCCATTGGGCGGCGCGGCTGGAGGTCGATACGTCTTCCTCATTGGTGGTCACCGTTCGGAAGCGCCGGCCGAGGGCATCGGTTCTCCGGTCCGACTAGCAATCCGCCCAGCATGGACGAGGCAAGGGCCGAGCCTGCATCAAACCGCCAGATCAGGCAAATGTTCCATGGTGCCCCCCCCGGGGCGGCGGAGCGCGCCGGCCCATGCAGCCGCGGCCCACGATCTCGCGAACCGGCCGCGACCAGGGAATCCGAGGTAACCCGATTCGACGGCGGCGCCTATTGGCATATGGCGATCAACCACCGCTTCGGGGAGGACGGCGATGCGCTGACTGCCGCCGTCATGGCTTTCCTGAAGGCGAGGGTCGCCTGAACGCGCCGGCACTCCTGAAACTGGATCACTTCAAAGTCGTTGACCGGACATTGCGGCATGAAGACTTGTCGGCTCAATTGTCCGGGGGCAATCGGACGAGAGGGAACGCGATGAATGGCGCCGATGTGCTTTGCGATGTGCTACTGGCGAACGCCGTGAATGTCTGCTTCGCCAATCCCGGTACCTCGGAAATGCACTTCGTCGCCGCGCTCGACCGCAAGCCGGAGATGCGCTGCGTGCTCGGTCTTGCCGAGGGCGTGGTGACGGGTGCCGCCGACGGCTACGCCAGGATGACCGACCGGCCGGCTGCGACGCTGCTCCACACCGGCCCCGGACTGGCCAATGGCCTGGCCAACATCCACAATGCCCGGCGCGCCCGCGTGCCGATGATCAACATCGTCGGCGACCATGCCTCCTATCACCTGCCGCTCGACGCGCCGCTCACCAGCGACATTGAAGGTCTCGCCGCGCCGATGTCGAACTGGGTCCGCCGCATCGCCGGTCCGGACGACATCGCGCCGGCCGCGCAGGCGGCCTTTCGCGCTTCGCTGACGCCTCCCGGCATCGCTACGCTGATCCTGCCGGCGGACGCGGCGTGGGGAGAGGCCAGTTCGCTCCTGTCGGCCAAGGTGGAGCTCGCGGCGCCGCGTTCGGTCGACGCAGCCATCGTGCGCAAGATTGCCGGAGCCATTCGCGCCGCGCCCGGTCGCGTCGGCATGATCCTGCGTGGGCCGGCCGCGCGTGAGGATGCCTTGGAAATCGCCGGACAGATATCGGCGGTTTCGGATGTCCGGCTGTTCAGCGACGTTCTGATCGCCCGGATGCAGCGCGGCCGCGGCCGAGTTGCGCCTACCCGCGTTCCATATCCGATCGACGCCGCGCGCACTCTCCTTGCCGACATCGATCTCCTGATCCTCGTTGGAGCCAAGGAACCGGTGGCGTTCTTTGCCTATCCCGGAAAGCCGAGCCGGCTTGTGAGCGAAGGCTGTGAAGTGATGTCATTGGCCGAGCATGGCGAGAATTTGAAGGCGGCACTCGCTGCGCTTCGCGACGAACTGGGCATCAAACCGTCCCAGCCGGTGCCCGTCGCCACGGCCTTTCCCGATGAGCCGGCCCCGCGCGGCAAGCTGACGGACGACGCGGTTGCACTTTCGGTAGCCCGGAAGCTGCCGGAGAATGCGATCGTCTGCGACGAGGCCGTCACCTCGGCGCGGCGCTATTTTGCGCTCTCGGCCTTTGCCGCCCCGCACGATTACATGATGGGCACAGGCGGATCGATCGGCGGCGGCATTCCAATGGCGACTGGCGCGGCCATCGCCTGTCCTGGCCGCAAGGTGCTGAATCTGGAAGCGGACGGCAGCGGCATGTACACGGTGCAGGGATTATGGACCCAGTCGCGGGAAAAGCTCGACGTGGTGACGATCGTCTTTTCCAACCGGACCTACGCCATCCTGCACGGCGAGATGCGCAATGTCGGGGTGAACGCGATCGGCGAGAATGCCAGGCGAATGCTCGACCTTGATCAGCCGGCTCTGGACTGGGTTTCGCTGGCAAGCGGCATGGGGGTGGAAGCAGCCCGCGTTGACACATGCGAGCGGTTCGACGCGCTGCTCGACAGCGCGCTGTCGCGTCCGGGGCCGTTCCTCATCGAAGCGGTGATCTGAGCGGCCCCCGGCCCGCCGAGCTTACCAGCGTGTCTTCTCACCAGGTGCTGCAGGCTCGATCGCCAGCGCGTGCACGCCGGCCTTCAGTTCGTCGGCAAGCAGGCGATTGACGGCGCGGTGGCGCTCGATGCGGTTCATGCCGGCAAAATCCTGCGAGACGATACGGACGCGGAAATGGGTCTCGCCGGTGCCGTCGAAGACGGCCTCGTGGCCGTGCTCGACGTGGTGATGGCCGGCGTGAAGATGGCTTTCGTTGATGACGGTGAGCCTTTCCGGCGAAAATGCCGCCTTCAGCTTGTTTTCCATCGTCGACTGTATGGACATCGGGGCTTCCCTTCACCACATCTGCGGTACCGCCGCAAAATCTGTGCTTTCGACCGCTTTAGGCCGCGATTCAGCGGTTAGGGCG
Source organism: Mesorhizobium sp. WSM3868 (assembly GCF_002294785.1). NCBI lineage: Bacteria > Pseudomonadati > Pseudomonadota > Alphaproteobacteria > Hyphomicrobiales > Phyllobacteriaceae > Mesorhizobium > Mesorhizobium sp. WSM3868. Next base: position 42,989 of record NZ_NSGB01000016.1, read on the forward strand.
ATCATCGGCGAAATGTCAATTCTTGTTTCGCGGTAGCGAACAGCCCATAAATGGGTGAGGATGAAACCGTATCCCAAATATTTCGAGAAAATTCGCATCCGGCCGGAAAAGGACGCGGAGCTGAAGTCGCGCGCGCCGATCTGCCAGTGGGACGGTTGCAGCGAGGCCGGTACGCATCGCGCGCCGGTCGGGCGCCTGAAGGAGGGCGAATATTTCCGCTTCTGCTTTGAGCATGTGCGCGAATACAACAAGAGCTTCAACTACTTCTCGGGCGTGTCGGACAGCGAGATCGCCCGCTTCCAGAAAGAGGCGCTGACTGGACACCGGCCAACCTGGCGCATGGGCGCCAATGGCGGCGGCATGCGTTCGGCACCCGACTTCGCGCAGCAGCGCTCCGGGCGTGCAGGCTACTACAACCGCATGCGCGATCCCTTCAATCTGTTCGGCGGCGGAACGCGCGAAGTGCGCGAGCGCAAGGCAAAGCCGCTTGAGGCCAAGGCGCTGGAAACGCTTGGCCTTGATACAAAGGCGACTGGCAAGGATATCAAGGCACGCTATAAGGAACTCGTAAAGCGCCACCATCCGGATGCGAATGGCGGCGACAGAGGTTCGGAAGACCGGTTCCGCGATGTGCTGCAGGCCTATCGCGTGCTCAAGCAAGCAGGATTGTGCTGAGCGACCCTACGGTCCATGTCGTTTTCCAACTTTCATAAGGTTGGAAAAGGCTCTAAGACCGCCCCCGAACAAATCGATTGCCGGCGAAACGCGGCGTTTCGCCCGTGGAGACGTTGATAGAGATGAACAAGGTCGATCGCGACATCGCCAACCTGCCCGATACGACGGTGCCGGTGAAGGAGAAATTCGGCTTCGACTCCAAGATGGTGGTTCCGGCCTATTCGGCGGCGACTGAGCACGTGCCCGACATCGACCCGGACTATCTGTTCGACAAGGCAACGACTTTGGCGATCCTCGCCGGCTTCGCCTACAACCGCCGCGTCATGGTGTCGGGCTATCACGGCACCGGCAAGTCCACCCATATCGAGCAGGTCGCTGCGCGCCTGAACTGGCCCTGCGTGCGCGTCAATCTCGACAGCCATGTCAGCCGCATCGATCTCGTCGGCAAGGACGCCATCGTCGTCAAGGAAGGCCTGCAGGTCACGGAATTTCGCGACGGCATCCTGCCCTGGGCCTATCAGCACAACGTCGCGCTCTGCTTCGACGAGTACGATGCCGGACGCCCGGACGTGATGTTCGTCATCCAGCGCGTGCTGGAATCGTCGGGCCGGCTGACGCTGCTCGACCAGAGCCGCGTCATACGCCCGCATCCGGCCTTCCGGCTGTTCGCCACCGCCAACACGGTGGGTCTCGGCGACACCACCGGCCTCTATCACGGCACGCAGCAGATCAACCAGGCGCAGATGGACCGCTGGTCGATCGTCACTACGCTCAACTACCTGCCGCACGACAACGAGGTGTCGATCGTGCTGGCCAAGGCCAAGCACTATCGCGACAGCAAGGGCAAAGAGATCGTCAACAAGATGGTGCGCGTCGCCGACATGACGCGCTCGGCCTTCATCAATGGCGACCTTTCGACGGTGATGAGCCCGCGTACGGTCATCACCTGGGCCGAGAACGCCGAGATCTTCGGCGATATCGGCATGGCGTTCCGGCTCACCTTCCTCAACAAATGCGACGAGCTGGAGCGTTCGGTGGTCGCCGAATTCTACCAGCGCGCCTTCGGTGAGGATCTGCCGGAGAGCGCCGCCAACGTGGTGCTGGGGTAAGGCGCGTGCCGGAAGGCTGGGCCTTTCGGACCACAACGCGCAGGGAATGATCGATGGCGGGTCCGGGCGACAACACGCGCAACAAGCCGAAGAACGGGTCTGAAGCGGACAGCTTCAAGCGCGCGGTCACCGTCTGTATGCGCGCCGTTGCCGGCGACAAGGACCTCGAGGTCGGCTTCGCCAAGGACCGGCCGGCGCTGGCCGGCAACCGCGCCCGCCTGCCCGAACTGCCGAAAAAGGCGTCCCGCACCGACATCGCGATCACCCGCGGCATCGGCGATTCCATGGCGCTGAAGCGCGCCTGCCACGATCAGCGCATCCACAGCAAGCTGGCGCCGGAAGGCAAGCTCGCGCGGGCTATTTTCGATGCCGTCGAGCAGGCCCGCGTCGAGGCGATCGGCAGCCGCGCCATGCAGGGCGTGGCCGACAATATCGGATCGATGCTCGAGGACAAATACGCCAGGGCAAACCTCGTCGACGTCAAGGACAAGGCCGACGCTCCGCTCGAGGAGGCGGTTGCGCTGATGGTGCGCGAAAAGCTTACCGGACGCACCGTGCCGAAGAGCGGCGAGCGACTGGTCGATCTGTGGCGGCCCTGGGTCGAGGAAAAGGCCAGCAGCGACCTCGACGGCCTGTCGTCCAGGCTCGATGACCAGCAAGCCTTCGCCCGCATCGTGCGCGACATGCTCGTCTCCATGGAGATGGCCGAGGAACTCGGCGACGACCAGGAGACGGAAGACTCGGAGGACAACGAGGAAAACGAGCAGCAGGGCGAGGAGCAGAGCGAGGAAGGCGGCGAGGACGATTCCGGCTCCGAACAGTCGCAGTCCGAGGACGCGGAGGCTTCCGCCGACGAGGAAGAGTCGGCCGAAACGGAGGCGACCGACGCCACATCGGACGACCTTTCCGACGAGGATGATTCCGACGCCGAGACGCCAGGCGAGGCGCGCCGCAACGACAATCCGTTCCTCAACCTGCCTAACGAAATCGACTACAAGGTCTTCACCACCGCCTTCGACGAGACGGTCGGGGCCGAGGACCTTTGCGAGGAAGAGGAGCTCGACCGGTTGCGCGCCTTCCTCGACAAGCAGCTCGCCAATCTCTCCGGCGTCGTCGGCCGCTTGGCCAACCGGCTGCAGCGCCGCCTGATGGCGCAGCAGAACCGTTCCTGGGATTTCGACCTGGAGGAGGGCTATCTCGATCCATCCAGGCTGGTGCGCGTCGTTATCGATCCGATGCAGCCGTTGTCCTTCAAGCAGGAGCGCGACACCAAGTTCCGCGACACGGTGGTGTCGCTGGTGCTCGACAATTCGGGCTCGATGCGCGGGCGGCCGATCACGGTTGCCGCGACTTGCGCCGACATCCTGGCGCGCACTCTGGAGCGCTGCGGGGTTTCGGTGGAAATCCTCGGCTTCACCACACGCGCGTGGAAAGGCGGGCAGGCGCGCGAGAAGTGGCTGAAGGACGGCAAGCCGCCGAATCCGGGCCGGCTCAACGATCTGCGCCACATCATCTACAAGTCCGCCGACCATCCGTGGCGGCGCGCGCGCCGCAATCTCGGCCTGATGATGCGCGAGGGCCTGCTCAAGGAAAACATCGACGGCGAGGCGCTGCTTTGGGCGCACAACCGGCTGATCGGCCGGCCGGAACAGCGCAAGATCCTGATGATGATCTCGGACGGCGCGCCGGTCGACGATTCCACGCTCTCGGTCAACCCCGGCAACTATCTGGAGCGCCATTTGCGCGCGGTGATCGATCTCATCGAGACGCGCTCGCCGGTGGAGCTTTTAGCCATCGGCATCGGCCACGACGTCACGCGCTACTATCGCCGCGCCGTCACCATCGTCGATGCCGAAGAGCTGGCCGGCGCCATGACGGAGCAATTGGCCTCGCTGTTCGGCGAGGAGAGCGCGCGCGACACGCGGCGCGGTGGCTTGAGGCGCGCCGGATGATCCTTTCGCGGGGCGGATTCCGGCGGACGGCTTTTGTTTGCGCGCTGGCCTGTTCGGCCGCCTCTCCGGTCTTCGCCGAGGGAGGCGCTGTGGTCGAGGCGATCGAAGTTTCAGCGCGGCCGATCACCGAGTTCCATATCGGCCGCGACAGGAAACAGTTCGGGTCGCTAGAGTTCGTCGGCGGGCTGGAGATGACCTCGCCGTCGCGCGATTTCGGCGCGCTGTCGGCTTTTCGCTTCCTCAAATCAGGCAGCGATTTCATCGGCGTCACCGATACCGGCTTCTGGTTCTTCGGCACCATCACCCACGATGCCGACAAGCGCCCTTCGGGCGTGTCGAATTTCCGCATGCAGCAGATGGTCGACGCCTCGGGCCAGCCGATCGCGAAGAAATGGGAGGTCGACGCCGAAGGCCTCGCGGTCAAGGACGGTATCGCCACCGTCGGTTTCGAGCGAGACCAGCGCGTCGTCCAGTTCAAGGTCGAACCGAACAATATGAAGGCGCCGTTCAAGACGCTCGACTATCTGGTCCCGGCGCGGGAGCTGCGCCAAAACCGCGGCTTCGAGACAGTCACCCACGCCAATCCTTACGGCCAGCACGAGGGCGGCCTGGTCGTGGTGTCGGAAAAGAGCCTCGACAAGGCCGGCAACATCTATGCCGCCATCATCGAGGGACCGAGGAAGGGCGTCTTCACCGTCAAGCGCAACGGCAATTTCGACATCACCGACGGCGCCTTCCTGCCCGATGGCGACCTGCTTCTACTCGAACGCAGCTTCTCGATGGCGCGCGGGGTGAAGATGCGGCTGAGGCGTATCTATGGCGAGAGCATCGAGAAGGGCGCGGTCGCCGACGGCCCGGTGCTGATCGACGCCGATATGGGCTACCAGATCGACAATATGGAAGGGCTCGACGTCTGGACCCGCGACGACGGCTCGCTGATGGTGTCGCTGGTGTCGGACGACAATCAATCGATCCTGCAGCGGAACCTCTACCTGGAATTCATCCTGCACCAGGACTGAGCGGCGCTTGGTTTCGTCCAATTCGGAACGGAAAACCGCTGCGCATTTGTCCCGAAGTTGCCCGCCCTCAGCGGACTCTGTAGATCTCGACCGGCTTGCTCGCCGTCGCGCTGTCCAGTTCCAGCCAATCGGGAACGTCCCGCTTCAGCAGCCTCGCGGCCAGGCCCTTGGGAGCTTGGGCGGCGAGCGAAAGCTCTTCCGAATTGCCGCGGCATATGGCGACCAGCCCGACATGCTCGCGCTCAATGATGGCGCGGGCGGCATCCGGCGTTCCCATGAAGGCGTCGAGCATGGCGAGATTGCCGCCGACATTGCGATGATAGGGGCCGGCCAACGCCCTATGGCCGGTAAACATCAAGATGGGGGAGCCGAGATTGGAGGACGCAAGCACCGTCGTTGCCGGCATGCCGGCCAGGTCGCCGAAGTCCGAGGCCTTGCCGCAGGTCAGCGCATGATCGGCATCGGAATTGATCTTTGCGGGTGCCTTTTGGACCACGGACTGCGCGGCGACGGCGACGCCGGCCCAGGTCGCATTGAGCGACACCAGCCATGCCGCCGCGATGCGGGTGGAGACGCGCCACGGCTGCGCGGCGCTTGCCTGCAGGCGAACCCCGGCGATCCAGGTCGAGAGCGGCAGCACCGCGAAGGCAACCGAGAAGGTCGAGCCGCGCACCTGCCATAGGCTGACGGCGAAAGCGACGATCAGCAGCACGGCGGTAAGGGCTTCCTCCCGGCGCAGGCGGCGGCTGCGCAGCTGAAGGCCAATCAACAGGATTGCGATGAAGGGCGTCACATAACGCGCCGCCATCAGCTTCGGCTCGTTCACGGCCACGCTGAGGAACGGCTGCGCCTCAACGACGTCGTTCAGCCAATAGGTGCGAATGCGCTGATCCATGCCGGCATAGGGCGATGCCAGGCATTGCGGGAAGAACAGGAGCGCAACGGCCGCAATTGCAACGGCCAACGCGGACATTGAGAGGAACCGCCTCTTAGCCGTCGACTGTCCGGGTAGACCCGCAATCGCCGCGAGTCCAAAGCCCGACAGCGCCGCGATGACGAATTGGAAAGCCGAGAAGGCGTCGCACTCGGCCACGCCCCAGGCCGACGGCGGTATGGTGGCAACAAGAACCACCAAGGCTATCGCGGCAAATCCGATGCCGAAGCCGCGCGCGGTCTGGCGTTCCCTTTCATCGAAGATGAAGAGCACGGCGGCGCAGGCGCCAAGTGCGGCCACATAAGGCGCCGTCTCCATGCCGACGGCAAGGGTGAGGCCTGCGCATAGGCCGGACAGAAGGGCGGCTGACCGCCGGAAGGGAGCCTCAGTCATAAGCCAGAGACTGGCTGCCGTGAGCAGGAGCTGGACGTTGTGGTGGTCAAGCGTGCCAGGGTGGAAGATGCCGATAAAGAACAGCGCCGCAGTGGATAGGACCAGCGCAGGCATCGCCACGTCCGTACCGGCGAAACGCCGGGAAGCGCGCAGGATGACGAATATGGTCAGTCCATACAGGGAAAGCGGCCAGATGATCTGCGCTGCCTTTTCAGCGGCAGCCGTGCTGGCGCCCAGCGCCTGGAAGGTGAAGATGATCAGCGCGATCGGGGTGTCGACCAGCCGCGACCAGTGCATGACGAAGCCGCCGGTCAGGCCCATCCTGTATTGATGAAGATCGAACCAGCCCTGTCCAGCCAGGAGGTCGCGAACTTCGACCAACCTCAGCATGCTGTCATTGTCGGCGCCAAGGTCCGCGATGGTCGGGAAGCCGGAGATCGCATTGATCCCCAGCACGAGCAGCGTCGCGCAGAGCGCAAGCAGAAGGTCATGTTTCCAACCGGTGCCCTGGATGGTCATGCTGATGGCAATGTCCTGGATCGTTTTGGCGATCCTGCACCAATGGCCGTAACAAAGCGTAAAGCCGCGAAGGGCCGCTAGAAGGGTCAGGCGATGGCCGGCTGGCTCCAGCGGGCGGCAAGCAGCCGGTAGGGGATCAGCGCCACCACCGCGATGATCAGCTTGACCGAGAGATCGCCCAGCGCCCAGGACACCCAGCGCATGGTTTCGACAGGCAGCACGCCCATCAGCGGTGCCGTCTCCAGCGCGAAGCCGTCGTTCGGCCCGACAAAGGCGAAGGCGGCGGAGAAGCCGACGCCGAAGAAGACCACCGTGTCGAAGACAGAGCCGACCAGCGTGCCGACGATCGGCGCGCGCCACCAGCTTTGCCGGCGCAGACGATTGAACACCGTTACGTCGAGCAGTTGTGCGGCGAGGAAGGCGGCGCCGGACGCGGCCGCGATTCGCACCAGCCGGTCAGCGGCGGTCTCGAACGCGATCAGACCGTGGCGGAACAGGAAGGGCGGAACAAGGATCGAGCAGACGACCGCCGTCATGAAGCCGACGAAGACCACTTTGCGCGCCACCGCGGGGCCGTAGCGACGATTGGCAAGATCGGTGACCAGGAAGGAGAAAGGATAGGTGAAGGCGCCCCAGGTGAGCAGGTCGGCCAGCGACAGGCCGCCGATCTGGCCCTGCATCGGGAACTGGACAAGGATATTGGACGCCACGACGACAAGCGCCATGGCGGCCACGAAAGGCAGGTATCGTGAAAGGAAGTTCATTTTTTTATCCTGGGTAATGGAACCAGCCGAGCGTCATGACGGCGCTCAGGTCCGAGCACCAGTTTGGAGCCGGTGCTCGAGGCGGTCGTCCCCCGCCTGAAAAGAGAGTTTTAGGCGGCCGACTGCTCGGCGAGCTTCTTCGCGATCTGCTTCTTCAGCAGGCGAGCGCGCTGCGACAGCTCCTTGGCGTCGGCCTTGGCCAGGAACGCGTCGAGCCCGCCGCGATGCTCGACCGAACGCAGCGCGTTGGCCGAAATGCGCAGGCGAACGTTTTGGTTCAGCACTTCGGAAATCAGCGTCACATTGACCAGGTTCGGCAGGAAGCGACGCTTGGTCTTGTTGTTGGCATGGCTCACATTGTGGCCGGTCTGGACTGCCTTGGCAGTGAGCTCGCAGGTGCGGGACATCTTGTCTAACCTTCAGTTCTAAACCTGCCAAACCATTCTGCCCGCGCCAGGCGGCGCGCGGTCTCGGTCAGGCGGCCTTTGGAAAAAGTTGGCGTTCCATAGTTGCATTTCGCCACTACGTCAAGCTCCGGCACCTACGCGGCGGCCAAGCTCGCTCCATATAAAGGCCGGAATTCGTCGTATAAGCCCTGCGCGAAGGGATTGCCAGGCTGGAACCGTTGCGTTTCCGCCAGTATCAAGGACCTGCCGCCGCCATGCTTCGCCCATCCCACGCCCTTGCCGCGCTGCTCGCCGTCGCTGTGCCTTCAACCGCCTTCGCTGCTGCCTCGCCGCAGTCCTTCAAGGGCGAATACACCGTGTCGTTCCTGGGCCTTTCGGTCGCCAGGGCGACGTTTTCCAGCCGTTACGACGGCGACACCTTTGCCATCAATGGCACCGTCTCGGCCGCCGGCATCGCCAAGCTGTTCGACGATACGAAAGGCACGATCTCGTCGAAGGGTACGATTTCGGGCCAGCAGATGCGGCCGCGGGCCTTCCGGGCCGACTATACTTCCGGCAAGAAGGCATCGGTGGTCGACATACGCTTCGCCGATGGCGACGTCTCCTCGACGAAAGTCGTTCCGGAGCCCGGCAAGCGCGATCCCAAGAATTGGGTGCCGGTCGGCTCCGGCGACCTGAAATCGGTGGTCGATCCGATGGCCGCGACCGTCGTCCATGCCGACAGCCTGGACAAGGTCTGCGGGCGGACCGTCAAATTCTACGATGGCGAGATGCGCGCCAACCTGTCGCTGACCTATGCGTCGAAAGGCTCGATCTCGGTGCCGGGCTACAAGGGCGACACCGTCACCTGCAAGATGGGCTTCGAGCCGGTGGCGGGCTATCGCAAGGGCCGCAAGGCGCTGGACTTCCTGAAGAACAAAAGCCGCATGATGGTGACATTTGCACCCGTGGGCCAATCCGGCGTATATGCGCCGATCCGCGCCACGGTCGGGACCCAGATCGGCCCGCTGACCATCAGCGCAAGACGGTTCGAAGCAGCCGAATAAGTTAGGCGCCACGGCGCGCCGCCGAGGATAGGCATGGGGCGCGCAACACTGATCGGTTTCTCGGCGGTCGCCCTGTGGGCGCTGCTTGCACTGCTCACCGACGCCTCGCGGCTGCGCAAGACCGGCGGAGCGCGCGCATGATGCCGTTTCCGGGCGGCATCGACGCCAATCCCAATGCGACGCTTTTGTTCTCGATCGCCGCCGCCGCGATTTACGTCCTTGCGCTCGAGCTGCCGCCACGCCTCGCCCGTTCCGCCGCCAAGACGCTGGCCGTGGCCTTGCTGGCGGCGCTCGCCGTCATGCAAGGCGGTCCGCCGCTGCTCGTCGCAGCGCTGGCGCTCAGCGCCGCCGGCGACGCGTTCCTCTCCCAAGACGGTGAAAAAGCCTTTCTTGGAGGGCTGGCGAGCTTTCTTGCCGCGCATGTCGCCTATGTCGCCTTGTTCCTGAACGCCGGTGGCGGAATCGGCCTGCTCACCGCCGAGTCCTGGCGCGGCGCCATTGCGCTGGCGCTGGCGGTTTTCGTTAGCACGATGCTCGCCGCGCTTTGGCGGCGCGTCGGACCTGCCCTGCGCGTTCCGGTCGCCGTCTATGCCGGGGCGATCCTCGCCATGGGTGTTTCGGCGCTCACGACCTTCCATCCCTGGGTTATCGCCGGAGCCGTGCTGTTCATCATATCGGACGGGCTGCTGGCGGCAGAGCGCTTCCTGCTGGCCGCGAGTTCGCCGCATCGCGTCTGGATGCGCTATGCGGTCTGGGTGCTCTATTATGCGGCCCAGTTGGCGATCACGCTTGGTTTCCTGCTGGCTTAGGCTGTTTTCGGCTGCCAGCCCGGCTCGGCCAGATCGAAGGCGGCGAAATCGAAGCCCGGTGCCACCGTGCAGCCGACCAGCGTCCATTCGCCGAGGCTGCGCGCCGACTGCCAACAGCCGGCCGGGACCACGATCTGCGGGCGCTCGCCGGCGGCGAGTGCCGCGCCCAATAGATGTTCGACGACGGTGCCGGAGCCTTCCTCATGCATGGCGAGCGCCAGCGGCGCGCCGGCATAGAAATGCCAGACCTCCGCCGCGTCCTTGACCCGGTGCCAGGCCGAACGTTGGCCTTCCTCCAAAAGGAAGTAGATCGCGGTCGAATGGCCGCGCGTGCCACCTTCCGCGTCGCGAAACGTCTCGGCATACCAGCCGCCCTCGGGGTGCGGCTCGAGGCCGAGCGCGGCGATGATTTCGACGGCGCTGGTCATAAAGGAACGCTCAGAAGTTATCCTTGCGCTTGCGGATCTCGGCGAACACGTCCGTATCGCTCGCCCTTTCCATGCCGAGATGCCTGCGGATCGCCGGGTCGTGCCAGCGCAGGAACGGATTGGTCGACAGTTCCTCGCCGATCGTCGTCGGCAGGGTCGGCTTGTTGTCGGCGCGCAGCTTCTCGATCCTGGCGGCGCGCTCTTTCAAAGCTGAATTGCTGGGGTCGACGGTCAGCGCGAAACGCGCGTTGGCCAATGTGTATTCGTGGCCGCAATAGATGACGGTCTCGGCCGGAAGGGCGGCAAGCTTTTTCAGCGATTCGTGCATAAGCGGCGGCTTGCATTCGAAGAGCCGGCCGCAGCCCAGCGCAAACAGCGTGTCGGCGGTGAAGGCCACCTTCGAGGCCGGCAAATGGTAAGAGACATGGCCGGCGGTATGGCCGGGCGTCTCGATGACCTCGATCTCTTCCTCGCCGAGGCGGATGACGGAACCCTGGCTGACCGTCTCGTCGATGCCGGGGATCTTCGCCTTTTCCGCTTCCGGACCGACGATGGTGAGCTTGAAGCGCTCCTTCAGGGCCAGATTGGCCTCGACATGGTCGCCATGATGATGCGTGGTCAGGATCATCGTCGGGGACCAGCCGGTGCGCTTGATCGCAGCCAGGATCGGCGCTTCTTCCGGGGCATCGATGATCGCCGTCTGCCTGCTTCTGGGGTCATGCACCAGAACGCCGAAATTGTCGGTGCGGCACATGAACTGTTCGATTTCGACCGGCATCTCGTCGCTCTCCGTTGTGGCCGCAGACATAGGGCGCCCGGCCGCGGATGTCATCCGCCTTTGTTGAACTCGCCGGATATCGCGGCTACCGTCCGGCGCATGCATTCCGATATCGTCGATCTCCGGTCCTTCTATTCGACCACGCTCGGGCGCCTCGCCGAGCGCGCGATCACCATGTCGCTGTCGTCGATATGGGCGCCCGTTCCGAACGAGCGCCTGGTCGGTCTCGGCTACACGCTACCGTGGCTGGAGCGGTTCGGCGCCGATGCCGAGCGCGTCTTTGCCTTCATGCCGGCGACGCAAGGGGCGGTGGTCTGGCCGGCGACGGGGCCGACGGCGACGGCGCTGGTCTTCGACGAGGAGCTGCCGCTGGTCGATTCCTGCATCGACCGCATGCTGCTCGTCCACTCGCTCGAACATGTCGAAAATCCGCGCGAGACGCTGAACGAGATCTGGCGCGTGCTGTCGCCGGCGGGCAGGGTCGTCATCGTCGTGCCCAACCGGCGCGGCGTCTGGGCGCGTTTCGAGCACACGCCCTTCGGCAACGGCCGGCCGTTCTCGCGCGGCCAGCTCACCGAATTGCTACGCGAGGCCAATTTCACGCCGGCCGCATGGTCGGACGCGCTGTTCTTCCCGCCATCGCCGCGGCGCTCCATGATGCAGTTCCACAACGTGCTGGAGCGAGCCGGCCGGCGGCTCTGGCCGATCTTTTCCGGGGTCATCGTCGTCGAGGCGCAGAAGCGGCTCTACCAGGGCGTGCCTGTCGCGCAGCGCGCGTCGCGCCGCGTCTTCGTGCCGGTGTTCTCGCCGCAGGGCGCAACGACGCTCGGGCGTCGGGGCGACGACCCGGTGCCGCAGGCAGGCGGATGACGCGTTCGTGATCGGGGCCAAGCCTTGCGTCATACGGCAATCGTCACCCTATCTCAGAGGCGGGTTCGGGGTGCGGCATCGCCGCCAATGACCGTTCCTGGCAGCAGGGATCTCGCATATGGACCACACGCCCAGTATCGAACAGGCCGCGTTCTCAGTCGAGACGAGCCGCCTCTCAGACCAGCTGGCGGCGATCAGGCTGGCGCTGAAGGTATCCCCAGTGCGCAGGCGGCTCCTGTGGGCCTCGATCGGCATTGTCGGCGTCATCGTCGCGACCTCGATCGGGCAAGTGCTGCTCAATCGCTGGAACCAGCCTTTCTACGATGCCCTGGCGCGGCGCGACCTGCCGGGCTTCCTGCATCAGCTGATGGTATTTGCCGCAATTGCCGGCAGCCTCCTGGTGCTCAATGTCGGCCAGACCTGGCTCAACCAGACGATCCGGCTGAAGTTGCGCGAGGCGCTGACGCTCGACCTGATCGATGAATGGATGCGGCCGGCGCGTGCGTTCCGGCTCACCCATGCGGGTACGATCGGCGTCAATCCCGATCAGCGCATGCAGCAGGATGCGGGGCATCTCTCCGACCTGTCGACCGATCTCGGCGTCGGCCTGCTGCAATCCTTCATCCTGCTTGTATCCTTCATCGGCGTGCTGTGGGAGCTCTCTTCCGGCTTCGTCTTCCATGTCGGCGGCCATTCGCTGGAAATACCGGGCTACATGGTCTGGGCGGCGATCCTTTATGCCGGCATCGCCTCCTGGCTGAGCTGGCTGGTAGGCCGGCCGCTGATCCGCTTCAACAGCGATCGCTACACGCGCGAGGCCGTGCTGCGCTCCTCCGTGGTCCGCGTCAACGAGAATGTCGACGCCATCGCGCTCGCCCATGGCGAGGCGGACGCCAGGCGGCAGCTCGAGCTCGACCTCGGCGGCGTGCTCGACGCCATGCGGCGCATCTACAGCGCCCAGATCAACCTGTCCTGGGTTACCGACGCCTATGGCTGGATCACCGTGGTGGCGCCGATTCTGGTCGCCGCACCGGTCTATTTCGCAGGCGACATCAGCTTCGGCGGTTTGATGATGGCGGTCGGCGCCTTCAACCAGGTGAATTCCTCGCTGCGCTGGTTCATCAACAACATCGGCGCCATCGCCGATTGGCGGGCAACGCTGATGCGCGTTGCCGACTTTCGCATTGCGCTCGGCGAAACGGACATCCTGCATGCCAAACAAAAGCGCATCGCGTTCGGCGAAAACGCAAATGGCACGCTGACTTTCGACAAGCTCGAAGTCGCCTCGCCCGACGGCTGCACCAGGCTTGCGGAGACGGAGGTCGAGATAAAGGCTGGCGAGCGCGTCATGATCACCGGCGATCCGCGCGCCGGCAAGACGCTGTTCTTCCGCGCCATCGCCGGCCTCTGGCCGTGGGGCGGCGGCCGCATCGGCATGCCGGCCGGAGAGACACCGTTCTTCGTGCCGCGCACCCCCTATTTCCCGCTCGGCACGCTGCGCGACGTGCTCAACCATGCCGAAGGCACCAAGATCGACGACGACGAGATTTCCGCCGTGCTCGGTGAAGTCGGCCTCGAGCGCCTCTCGTTCCAGCTCGACCGCTCGGCGCGCTGGGAGCATGAGCTGGCCGACGACGAGCAGCGGCTGCTCGCCTTTGCCCGGCTGGCGCTGAGGAAGCCGAAATGGGTGATCATCGACGAAGCGCTGGATACGTTCGACGGCGCCACGCTTCGGCGCGTGCTGGCGATGCTGCAGGCCAGACTGCCGCACGCCGCTATCCTCAATATCGGGCGCGGTCTGCACAACAACCAGTTCTTCCCGCGCGCGCTCACCATCGTCAAGGACAGCAGCGGATCGGCGCTGAAGCCGGCCCGTCTCCGCGCCGGGGCGATCGAACCCCCGCCTGTTGCCGCGCGCGCCAAGAAATACTTTATTTCGCCGCGATCGCCGGGAAGAATCCCGGCGTGGTGGAGCCTGCCATGCTCAAGCTGTTCAGCCTGCTTGCATGCCTTGCCTGCGCCGAGGCAGCGCCAATGCCTGCAATCGGCGGCACTGCCGTCGATGTCGAACTCGTGCTGGCCGTCGACATCTCGCAATCGATGGACGAAGAAGAGTTCGCCCTGCAGCGCGCCGGCTATGTCGAGGCGCTGCGCCATCCCGACTTCATCAGCGCCGTGCGCTCGGGCCCGAGGGGCCGCATCGCGCTCGCCTATTTCGAATGGGCGGGCGTCGTGCGCGACGACGGCGTGATTGGCTGGCAAGTGATCGACGGCGCGGACAGCGCCAACGCCTTCGCCGACAAGATCGCGGGTCGTCCATTCCGGAGCTTTCGCGGCACGTCGATTTCAGGCGCTCTCGGATTCGGCGCCGGACTTCTGGAGAAAAACAGCTACTCGGCGCCGCGCCGGGTCATCGACATATCGGGGGACGGACCCAACAATGCCGGGCTGCCCGTCGCGATGATCCGTGATGCGGCTTTGGCCAAGGGCATCGTGGTCAACGGCCTGCCGATCCTGATCAGTCCGTCGCCGAGCGTCATTCGTCTCGACCGCTACTATGCCGATTGCGTCACCGGCGGCCCCGGTTCGTTCGTGTTGCCGATCTATGCGGCGTCGGAATTCTCGACGGCTATCCGCCGCAAGCTGATCCAGGAGGTGAGCGGGATCGGCGACGCCGGAAGCATCCGCGTCGATTCGGAGGCGCCGACCGACTGCCTGCTTGGCGAACGGCTGCGGCAGCGGTTTTCCGATCCTTATTTTCCGGAGCTGGATCGGTGAAGTCCCCATTTGCACTGTTTCGGCCAGAGCGCCGCGCTGTGCCTCAGGCCGCCCGGGCGCCGTATCTGGCGCGGAACTCGTCATAGCAATCGCGGCGCCAGCGCCGGCCGACGACATAGCCGCGCAGCAGTTCGGTCGGCGAGTAGCCGAGCGCCTTTGACGACCGATTGGCGAGATAGCCCGAAAAGGCCTGTGGCAGCCTCCCCTTCAATATGTCGGCGATGATCTGCCGCGCGATCATATAGGGCGGCACGTCGGGATAGCGGTCGGCAATATAAGGATGTTTGCCGATCAGGTTGGCGTAGGCCTCGACATAGCCGTCGCGCCGGCCGGAGATCGAATTTTCCGAATTGTATTTCTTCCAGTCGATATCATCCGACAGCAAGGCGCCGCTGCGGTTGGCAAAACGCAGCAGCAATTCGCGGTCCTGCATGCGCGTGATATCGCTGTCAAAGCCGCCGATCGCAAGCAGCGATTCGTGCCGGGCGGTGATCGCCGAGCCAGCGATGAAGATCGTCTGCGAGACCAGGGCGCGCTGCAGCCTGCTCTTGTCGAGCAAGGCCTGACGATTGATGCATTTGGTGCTGCGGCCGCCCTTGACCGAGATGAAGGAACTGATCAGCACTTCGAGCGAGGGGTTTCTGTCGAAGTGCGACAGCGTCCGGTCGAGGCGGTCCGGCAGATAGACATCGTCCGAATCGAGAAAGGTGACGACCGGCGCCCGCGCGCGCTCGATGCCCGCGTTGCGCGCTGCATTGGCGCCGCGCCATTTCGCGCCGACATAGATCAGTCTGGGATCGCGAATCTCGGCCAGCGCCAAGGCCGTTCCGTCGGTCGAACCGTCGTCGACAACGATGTGCTCGAAGCGGGTAAGTGTCTGAGCAAGAACACTTTCCACCGCGCGCACAACCTGGCTTCGCCGGTTGTGCGTCGGCGTGATCACGGTGATCAGCGGAGCTGGGTCGGAGGCAGTCGGCATCTAACTTTCGTTATGGGCAGATAAACGATGACCGTAAGATACTCGCACCACCTGCCTCCATGTCCGCCCCCGGATGGATTCGGCAAACGCTACAGAAAAGAGCCGCCTATGTCACCTGAGGTGTCGCATCGGGGTCAAGTTCAGAGCGTGTTTCCTCAAAGTCATGCGGTTTGAAAGCAACACTTCGCGGCGGTTTATCCTTCAACTATGCCCGACATAGTCAGGCACGGTTTCGATTTTGTCGCTTACGAGACCGGCAGCGAGGCTGAAATGACCAAGAAATGCCAGGGTATAAAAGGCCAGGCCTACCACCAGTGAAAACGGAATCTGCCAAAGAGGCATACCCGTTTGCGCCGCGTGGCTGAGCACGCGTCGCGTCGTGCGCCACGACATGGTCCACCAGCGACTGAACGACTTGACGATCCGCTGGCTGCGACTGGGGGCATGAAGCGCGACGAACTTGCGGTCGGCGTCCCTGCCGGTCACCAACGCGCGCCAATAGAAGAACCGCCAGCCGCGCGGAGAGTAGTGGTAGACGCGCGCATCAACGTTGACGATCTTGTGGCCCTCGCGCCGAAGCTGGTGCATCAGCAACGTGCAAGACACCTTGAAGCCGTTATGTGCCGGGAAAGGGTGGCTGACGATCCAATGGCGCCGAAAGGCGACATTGTTGGCATTGATCGCCCGCTTCGAGGCGAATCTTTCATCTCCGCGGGCCATCGGGAAGAACCAGATCAAGGCGAAGGTTCTCGAGAAGAAGTCGTCATAGGACAGATAGGTATGGCCGTTCACGCAGACGGTTTGCGGCTGTTGAAACGGCTGCAGCAGATTTGAAAGCCAACCTGGCTGAGGGACCGTGTCCGAATCCAGGAAAACGACGATGTCTCCTTCGGTCAAAAGCACGCCGTTGTTCTTGAGTTCGTAATACCGACCGTCGGGGCAAGCTGTGATTGTCAGGTCGGTAACCTGCATCAATTCAGGCGCTTCAGCTTCAATGCTCGCTTGCAGCAAGCTGCCGTCCGAATCGGGCCCGCCATGCGACACGACAACTTTTGGCCTTGTAAAACCGCTAGCGGAAACAGCCGCGATTTCGCGCGCCAGTGACTTCAGCCCCAGGCCGATCTCGTCCCAGTCGATGGATTTGGCGTTCTCCATCTCCATGACGATCGAATAGATCGGGTGTTCAGCCATAGATAATCACCACCAGTTTTGCCGGTACAGTCGCGGTAGCCGTGCGGAGTATGCCGTCAAACGATTCTCGGTGCCATTCTATTTGCAAGTCTGCGCTTCAATCGCATGAAGCCCCAGTTTCTAGATCTTCAGGAAGCCACGCTTTTTTCTGTGCTGGAAGCTGGACGGGTCGGCATATTCAGACAGGAAACGTTTTCGCCATTCGTCATTGGTCGCGTCGCGTTGGATTTCGAGGCCCGACACGAGATTCGTTCCCCAGACAGGCTCGACCCCGGCCAACTGGGCAATTTTCTCGAGGCTTCCTCTCGGGTCTTGCTGGACCTGCTCGTAAGTTAGCGCAAGGACGGACAGCCCGTTTTTCGCGAACCACCGGTCCCAAGCCAGAGTCTCCATCAGAATCTTTTCAAGCGATTCGGCGATAGCCTCGCCGTCATAGCGTGGGGATGCGCGATTGACCTCGCTAGAGCGGAATCTGCGGGTTTGGCGCGCACGCGCCCATGAGATAGCCTGACCCAGCAGATCGCTGCGCGTCAGGCGCACATAGTGAAGGTTGGGAAGACTGGCGGGGAGGTTCACCTTCTTGGCAACTTGAGCGAATTGACTCGCAAAAAGCTTGATCGCGTAGATTCCGCAAGAGGACCGTCCTTCCGTCAGCGCCCTCAGAAGCTGCCCTCTGGCATCGCGCGGATAGCCTGGCTGTTCGAGCAGCCGGCGCCCGCCAAACCACTCCAGTGGATTGCCCAGCCCGGCGGAAGCCATCAGTCCTGCAAGATGATTGCTGCCGGTACGCGGCGAAGTGCACACAAGAATCCCTGTGCTTATCTCCGACAGAATTTCCGACGGGATTTGAACCACGGCCGGCCGGCGTCGAAAGAGATCGAGCGAGATCATCGTTTCAGCAAGAACACCGCCTGCTGGCCGAAGAAGTTCCAGAACCACCAGGGCATCGATAGGCCGATCTTCTGGCCGTTGGCGTCGAGCGCGGTCGCCTTCTCGACCGTCGCGCCGAGCTCCTCGCACAGATTGACGAAGTCGCGAATCGTGCAGAAGTGGATGTTCGGCGTGTCGTACCAGGAATAGGGCAGGTCCTTGGTGACCGGCATCCTGCCCTTGATCAGCAGCGAGAAGCGCACGCGCCAATGGCCGAAATTGGGGAAGGAGACGATCGCGCGGTTGCCGATCCGAAGCAGCTCGTCGAGCACAAGCTTCGGGTTGCGGGTCGCCTGCAGCGTTTGCGACAGGACGACGAAATCGAAACCTTTGTCGGGGTAGAATTCGAGGTCCTTGTCGGCATCGCCCTGGACGACGGAAAGGCCGCGCGCCACGCATTCGTTGACGCCGCGCTGTGACAGCTCCAGGCCGCGGCCATCAACCTGCTTGGTCGCCTGCAGAACCTCCAGAAGCACGCCATCGCCGGAGCCGACATCGAGCACGCGCGAATGCGGCGGGATGAGATCGGTGACGACTTCGAGGTCGACGCGCTGGGCGCGATTAACGCTCATGGGCACACCTCCGGCCTTTGAGCATTTGCGGCCAATGGGAATCTCGGCGCCTCAGAAGTGCGGCCAGGACACAGAGATCGCGCGCCGTTCATAGGCTGAGCCCCCTTGCGCGCGCGGCCGAGGCTATGAAGCCGTTGATGGCCGCGAACAATTCCGGTTCGTCGAGCAGGAAAGCGTCATGGCCGCGATCGGTCTCGATCTCGACGAAGGAGACGGACGCGCCGGCGGCGTTCAGCGCATGCACGATCGAGCGGCTTTCCTCGGTCGGGAACAGCCAGTCGCTTGTGAACGACACGAGGCAGAAGCGTGTCTTGGTGCCGGCGAAGGCATCCGCCAGCCGTCCGCCGTGGTCGGCTGCAAGGTCGAAATAGTCCATAGCGCGGGTCAGATAGAGGTAGGAGTTGGCGTCGAAACGGTCGACGAAGGTCATGCCCTGATGGCGCAGATAGCTTTCGATCTGGAAATCGGCGTCGAAGCCGAAGGTCAGCGCCTCGCGATCCTGCAGGTTGCGGCCGAACTTGCGGTGCAGCGCTGCTTCCGAGAGGTAAGTGATGTGCGCGGCCATGCGCGCCACGGCGAGGCCCTTTTCCGGCCGCCTGCCGAAATCGAGATATTTGCCGCCGTGCCAGTCCGGATCGGCCATGACGGCCTGCCGCCCGACCTCGTGGAAGGCGATGTTCTGCGAGGAATGGCGGGCGCCGGTGGCGATCGGCAACGCGGAGAAGACGCGTTCCGGGTAGCTTGCGGCCCATTGCAGCACCTGCATGCCGCCCATCGAGCCGCCGAGCACGCAGAACAGCTTCTCGATGCCGAAATGATCGACCAGCATCAGCTGCGCCCGCACCATGTCGCGGATGGTGATGATCGGCAGGTCGAGCCCATAGGGCCTGCCTGTCGCCGGATCGGTCGAGGCCGGGCCGGTGGAGCCGAGGCAGCCGCCGATGACGTTGGCGCAAATGACAAAAAAGCGGCTGGTGTCGATGATCTTGCCGGGGCCTATCAGCACCTCCCACCAGCCCGGCTTGCCGGTCACCGGGTTGGTGCTGGCGACATGCTGGTCGCCGGTCAGCGCGTGGCAGACGAGGATGGCGTTGGAGCGGGCGTCGTTGAGGGCGCCGTAGGTCTGGTAAGCGACCTGGAACGGCGACAGCACGGTGCCCGCATCGAGCTTTAGCGGCTTGTCGGGACCGAACTGCAACACCGGGCTCGACGGTTGGTCGGCCTCGTGGTTGGTCCTTGGAGCGCGCTGAGCGGCCATTGCATTCCCCATCCAGTCCGCATCGATTTCGATACGGTGTCCGGCCGGCAACGGACAACAAAAAACCGGCCTGCCTTCGCAAAGCCGGTTACAGGTTGCAAACGGCCCTTTAGCGAATTGTTTAACGTGGCTGCAAGCCGACCGGCCAAATCACCACGGGAGATCCGGCTGTTCTTCTAGGGCCAGCGCCGCGCTTCGTCAACGGTCTGCCTACGCGCGAGCGCGCCGGCCCTCGACATTCGGGGCCACGGCCTGTATTTCCGCTGCGGCCTCGAACCAGGGCCTCTCGACGGATTTGTGACATGAAGCAGGATCAGCCACGTCCGACGCCCCGCGCGGGCATCATGGACATCGAGGCCTATGTGCCGGGAAAAAGTACCGCGCCGGCCGGCGTGACGAAGGTCTACAAGCTGTCGTCCAATGAGAATCCGCTCGGGCCCTCGCCGAAGGCGATCGAGGCCGCCCGGGAGGTGGCTGCCAAATTGGACGTTTATCCCGACGGCTCCGCCCGCCGGCTGCGCGAGGCGATCGCCGATGTGCACGGCCTCAATCCGGCAAACATCGTCTGCTCCAATGGCTCCGACGAGATCCTGGGGCTGCTGGCGCAGACCTATCTCGCGCCAGGAGACGAGGCCGTGTTCACCGAACACGCCTTCATGGTTTACAAGATCTATATCCAAGCCGCCGGCGCCAAGCCGGTGGCGGTCAAGGAGACGGACGAGCGCGCCGACATCGACGCAATCCTCGCCGCGGTGACGCCGGCGACGCGGATCGTGTTCCTCGCCAACCCCAACAATCCGACCGGCACTTATGTGCCGTTCCAGGAGGTGCGCCGGCTGCATGCCGGACTGCCCAAGAGCGTGCTCCTGGTGCTCGACGCGGCCTATGCCGAATATGTGCGGCGCAACGACTATGAAGCCGGCATCGAGCTGGCCGGGAGCTCGGAGAACGTGGTCATGACCCGCACCTTCTCCAAGCTCGGCCTCGGCGGCGCACGCATCGGCTGGATGTACGGACCGGCGCATATCGTCGATGCCATCAACCGGGTGCGCGGGCCCTTCAACGTCAATGCGACCGCGATCGAGGCCGGTATCGCGGCCATCCGCGACCGCGCCCATATTGAACGCAGCGTGGCGCATAACGAGAAGTGGCTTGCCTGGGTCAGCGAGGAACTGACCGGGCTCGGGCTGCGCGTGACGCCCAGCGTCGGCAATTTCGTGCTGATCCACTTCCCCGACAACAAAAAGCATTCGGCAGCGGCCGCGGACGACTATCTCAGTGCGCGTGGCTACATCCTGCGGCGCGTCACCGGCTACGGCTTTTCCAACGCGCTGCGCATGAGCATCGGCATCGAGGAGGCCAATCGCGGCGTCGTCGAGGCGCTCCAGACATTTCTGAAAAGCTGAAGCACCATGACAGCACCGATGTTCGGAAGAATAGCGCTGGTCGGCATCGGCCTGATCGGTTCGTCGCTCGCCCGCGTCATCCGCCGCGAAGGCCTGGCGCGCCACATCGCTATCGCGACGCGCAGCCAATCGACGCTCAAGCGCGCCGAGGAACTGGGTCTCGGCGATTCCTACACGACCGAGGCCGAAGACGCAGTGCGCGACGCGGATCTCGTCATCGTCTCGGTTCCGGTCGGCTCGTCCGGCGAGGTCGCGGCCGAAATCGCGCCGGCGCTGAAGAAAGGCGCGATCCTTACCGATGTCGGCTCAACCAAAGCTTCGGTGATCGCGCAAATGCAGCCGCATGTGCCCGTCGGTGTGCATTTCATCCCCGGGCACCCGCTGGCGGGCACGGAAAAGTCCGGGCCGGATGCCGGGTTCGCCGATCTCTTCGACAACCGCTGGTGCATCTTCACGCCGCTGCCGGGCACGGATCCGGAGGCGCTGGAAAAGCTCTCCGAATTCTGGCGGCGCTGCGGCTCCAACATCGACACGATGGACCCGCAGCATCACGACATGACCCTGGCCATCGTCTCGCATCTGCCGCATATCATCGCCTACAACATCGTCGGCACCGCCGACGACCTGGAATCGGTGACCAAGACGGAAGTCATCAAGTATTCCGCTTCCGGTTTTCGCGACTTTACCCGACTGGCCGCTTCCGACCCGACCATGTGGCGGGACGTGTGCCTGCATAACAAGGACGCGATCCTGGAAATGCTGGCGCGCTTCTCGGAGGATCTGGCCTCGCTGCAGCGGGCGATCCGCTGGGGCGACGGCGAAAAGCTGTTCGACCTGTTCACCCGCACGCGCGCCATCCGCCGCTCGATCATCGAGGCCGGCCAGGATATCGATGTCCCGGATTTCGGCCGTCAGGCCGTAGAGCACCCGCGGGCCAAGCCCTAGGCCTTCTGCTCGATCTGTCCCGATGGGGGCCAGTGCGCCGCCATCATGGCCATTGTCTCGGCTCTGTTCGGAGCGCCGAGCCGGCCGCCGAAGCGCAGGCATTTAAGCGCGGCGGCGGCGCTGGCAAAGCGCAGCGCCTGCTCGGGCGGCATGGCTTCGGCAAGCCCGACGGCGAAGGCGCCGTGGAAGACGTCGCCGGCGGCGAGCGTGTCGACCGCCTTGACCTTCGGCGCCTCGACATGCCGGACGCGACCGGTTCCCCGGTCATGCCACCAGGTTCCGGCAGCGCCGCCCGTTACCGCAACGAAGGCGTCGGTGCGCGAGGCGAGATCGGCGCATGCGCTTTCCGGATCGAGCGCATGGCCGCAGACGATCCGCGCCGCCGGCTCCGAGGCGACGATGTGCGAGGCCAACGGCAAAAGCCGCTCGAGCACGTCGATCGGCGC
Source organism: Mesorhizobium sp. WSM3868 (assembly GCF_002294785.1). Classification (NCBI taxonomy): domain Bacteria; kingdom Pseudomonadati; phylum Pseudomonadota; class Alphaproteobacteria; order Hyphomicrobiales; family Phyllobacteriaceae; genus Mesorhizobium; species Mesorhizobium sp. WSM3868. Next base: position 65,197 of record NZ_NSGB01000016.1, read on the forward strand.
CGTGTCGGCGTCGAGGATCGCCGGACGGCCGGCATCCCGCGCGGCTGCCAAGGCAAGTGCGGCGGCGCCCGGCCAGCGGACGTCCACCAGCACGGCGTTGAAGGCGGAAAATTCGGCAAGCGGCAGCGTGTCGGGATCGGCTTGCGCCCTGCTGTCATAGAAGGGCACGATGATGCGCTCGCCATGGGCATCCACCAGGATCGCGGCCAGCGCCGAGCGCGCGCCGGCGACGCGGCGGACCAGGCTGCAGTCGACGCCTTCCGCCTCGATCTCGGCGATCAGCCGGTCGCCGACCGCATCGTCTCCCGCGCTCGCCCAAAGCGACACATCGGCGCCGAGGCGATGCGCGGCGCAGGCCGCACTCGTCGCCATGCCGGAGGCGATCTGGACACCGTCGCTGGCGATGAACTTGCCCTGATGCGCGGGCAGCATCTCGACACGCAGGATCGTGTCGAGGGTGAACGCGCCGACGCTGAGCAGTTTGATCGGTCCGGCCATCGCAGTCTCAATCGACCGGCTTGATCTTGCCGAGCGGGATGAAGCCAAGCGAAGCTTTACCCTTCACGATCTTGAGCGGCATGGACGGTTGGTTGCCGAGCATGGCAATGCCGGCAAAACCCTGCTCGATCTCGCTCTTGTGCTCGGGAATGGCGCCGGCGAGGATCGCCGCTACGGCCTTCGGGTCCTTTAGCTTGATCGACAGATTTGCATCGATCAGGCCGTCGGCGTCGATCGAGATCGGCCCGGACACAGTTACGCGCGCCGTGCCTGATGACACGTCGAGGCTGGCAATCTCGACCGACTGGCCGCGCAGGCTTTTCGGCGGCGCCTTAATCAGCGCGACGCCGTTCTTCACTGTCGCTTCGCCGGCGCCGTCGAGTTCCGGCAGCACGCGTCCGCCGACAGCTTCCGCGTCGATCTTCAGGTCGCCAAAGCTGCCGGTATAGACGAGGTCCTGGCCGTTCGGCTGCAGCTGGCCGGCCGCCTGGCCGGCGCTGAACAGTTGCACGGGATCGGTGTCGTCGGCCGGATCGGTCTGTCCAGACAAGCCTTCCGCCTGAAGCGAAATGCGGCGCGGAAGCGGCCATGACAGCTTGACCGTGGCGTGCAGCTTGTCCCAGTCGAGCCAAAGCGGCGGCATGCCCGGCGCCACAGTCCGCAACGGCCCGCGCAGGTTCGCCACGGGCGACAGAGGCTGGGTGATGCGAGCGACGACGTTCATATCGCCGGTCGAGGCCGCTACATTCCTGGCATCGTCCTGATAGGCCAGGCTGTCGCAGGCGACCGTGAAGTCCAGTGGATAACCGCTGACCGTGAGATTGGCGCAGTCGGCCTTGATGCCCTTGCTTCCAAGCTCGGCCACGGCCCGCTCGGCCTCGGTCTTGACCTTGCCGGCGAGATAGAACCATCCGCCGCTGTAGAGCGCGAACAGCACCAAGATGAACGCCGCAAGCCAGAACAGCCGGCGGCGAGGTTTGCGCGATCGCTCGTCACTTGACGTCATGCTGCGGCTCTCGTTAACCCCTCATGCGGCGAGCGGGTGGTTGTTCTTACGCACGACAAGCGGGGACAGAAGAAGCACCTTACCGGTGTGGTGTCGTCACTCGAATGCAATCAGGCTTGGCGATATGGGCGATTTTTGGGTTTTTGGCTACGGGTCGCTGATCTGGCGGCCCGGTTTCGCACATGTCGAGACGCGGCGCGCCCGTCTTTACGGCTTCCGCCGGTCGCTCTGCGTCTATTCCTTCGTCCATCGCGGTACGCGTGAGCGGCCGGGCCTGGTGCTCGGCCTCGACCGCGGCGGCTCCTGCGTCGGGCTCGCCTTCCGCGTGCCCGGCGATTTGCGTGACGAAGTGCTTTCCTATCTGCGCGAGCGCGAGCTGGTGACCAGCGTCTATCTCGAACGCACTCTCGATGTCCGGCTGGATGGGGCGGGACAAGGCGGAACGGTCGAAGCGGTCGCCTACATCGTCGACCGCGCGCATGAGCAATATGCCGGCGGGCTCGACGCCGACCATGCGGCAAAAGTCGTGCGCGGCGCCGTGGGCCAATCGGGCAGGAACGAAGACTATGTCCTGAGCACAGTGGAGCATCTGAGGGCGCTCGGCATCCGCGACCACTGGCTGGAAGAGGTGGGGCGGCAGGTCGCGCCTTCGTGAAGATCTGGCCCGATCAAAAAGCAGAACCATGCCTTTGACCTGGGCAAGGCAAGACCTAGCTTAGCCGCAATCCATCCCGACAATTCCAATCCCTGGGCATCCAGGCCCTTCCCAGCATCACGGAGATCAGTCTTGCAGAAACGCCGTCTCGGTCGCACCGACCTTTCCATCGCGCCGCTGGTCCTTGGAGGCAACGTCTTCGGCTGGACCGCCGACGAGAAGACCTCGTTCGACCTGCTCGACCGCTTTGCCGAGGCCGGCTTCAACGCAGTCGACACGGCGGACGCCTATTCGCGCTGGGCGCCGGGCAACAAAGGCGGCGAATCCGAAACCATCATCGGCAACTGGATGAAGAGCCGCGGCAACCGGGACAGCATCGTCGTCATCACCAAGGTCGGCTCCGACATGGGACAGGGCAGGCGGGACCTCTCCGCAGCCTATATCGAAAAGGCGGTCGACCAATCGCTCAAGCGGCTGCAGACCGACGTCATCGACCTCTATCTGTCGCACTGGCCGGACCCGGCCACGCCTTACGAGGAAACGCTCGGCGCCTATCAGCGCCTGCTCGAGAAGGGCAAGATCCGCTATCCGGGCTGCTCCAATCTCGATGCGGGGCAATTGCGCGCGGCCCTCGATGTCGCCAGCCTGCGGGGCCTGCCGCGTTACGAGGTTCTGCAGCCCGAATACAATCTGTACGATCGCTCTTCGCTGGACGGCCCGCTGCTCGACCTGTGCAAGGCTGAAGGCCTCGGCGTCATCACCTATTTCAGCCTGGCCAAGGGGTTTCTCAGCGGCAAATACCGCAGCAAGGCCGACCTTGGCCGGAGCGAGCGTGGCGAAGACGTGGCCGAGTATCTCAACGAGCGCGGCATGCGCATTCTCTCCGCGCTCGATGCCGCGGCCGGGCGCCATTCGGCCAAGCAGGCCGAAGTGGCGCTCGCCTGGATCATGGCGCGGCCGGGCATCACCGCGCCGATTGCCAGCGCCACGACGCCCGCACAGATGGAAAGCCTGATCCGCGCCGCATCGCTCAAGCTTTCCGCCGACGACATCGCAGCGCTCGATCGCGCCAGCGCTTAAGGCGTGTCGATATTCAGGGGATGCCGGCCCTGACCTGGATCCGACATGTGTTAGTGCAGTAGGTCCCACGCACGATCGTTCAAGACCTTTTCGGTACCTCGCGATAATTCCTGCCCGATCGCGGCAGGAATTGAGGTTCGGGATGACCGGAGACGTTCTGTCTGAAGCGCAGCCCTGGCAGCAGGTGCTGGCGTTCGTCGTGGCGGCGACCGTTGTCAGGGGTAGCCCAGGTCCGGCGACGATCAGCGTCACCGCCGTCGGCGCCGCTTTCGGGCTGCGGCCTTCGCTGGGTTATACGTCCGGCATCGTGCTTGGAACGACGGCCGTGCTCCTGGTAGTGGCCGCCGGGATATTCGGCATGCTCGCCTCGGTGCCTGGGCTGGCGCCGCTGCTGACCGTCGCTTCGGCCATCTACATCCTCTACCTTGCCTTCAGGATCGCGACAGCGCCGCCGCTTGCCCAAGGCGGAAATGCGACGGCGCGTCCCACCTTTTTCGGCGGCTTCATGCTCGCCGTCGCCAACCCGAAAGCCTATGTGGCGATCGGCGCGGTCTTCGCGGGAGCTTCATCGACGGTCGACGGGCTCGGGATGTCGGCCAAACTTTTGGTGCTGGCAGCGATGATCGTCGCCATTCATGTGCTCTGGCTTCTCGCTGGGACGATTTTCGCGAGGCTGCTGCGCGATCCATTGGCGTCGCGGATCATCAATCTCGTCTTCGCGGCGACGCTGGTGCTGACGACTGCACTGGCGGGGCTGCCGTAAGGGGAGCTCAGGCCTTCGCCGCAGCGCCGAGCTCCGCCAGCCGCTTCACCGCCGTCGGCGGCATCGGCGGCGGGTTCGGCGCGCGCGAGGCCTCGACCAGCAGCTCGTCGCAGGCGGTCTCGGTCTCGCCGATCAGCCGCTGCATGAACTCCTCCTTGTCGAGCCCCGGAGGAATCGGCGGCAGAAAACGGGCCTTGATGGTGCCCGGATATCGCATGAACTTGCGGCGCGGCCAGTAGAGGCCGGCGACATGGGCGACCGGCACCACGGGAACGCCCAGCTGGGTATAGAGCTCGACGATGCCGTATTTGTAGGACGGCTCGGCGCCCGGTGGGCGACGAGTGCCTTCCGGGTAGATGATAAGCTGACGCGGGTTGCGCGCCATCTCCTGCCTTGTCGCGGCAACGACAGCTTTCAGCGCCTTGGAGCGGCTGCCGCGGTCGACCGGGATCATGCGCATCTTCATGATGTACCAGCCGAAGAAGGGGATCCAGGTCAGTTCCCGCTTCAGGATATACAAGGCGTCGTCGAGATAAGGGAAAAAGGCGATCGCGTCCCAGAAGGACTGATGCTTCGGCGCCAGGATGAAGGACCCCTCAGGCAGGTTCTCGGCGCCCGTGATTTCGCTCCTGGTGCCGGCGATCTTGTCGTAAAGCCACATCGAGGTGCGCGACCAGAATTTCGGCACGAACCAGGCGCGGTGGCGGGGCGACAGGAAATAGAAGGGCGTCCAGAAGATCATCTGAACGACCAGGCTGAGATAGAAGGCTAGGTTGAACGCCAGCGAGCGGATAATGAGCATGCGGGAAAGGGCCCGGTGTGGAAGTGAGCGTTGGTTACACCAAGCGCGGGCAAAAAGGAAACGGCGCGACGGTGGGGCGCATCACAGCGAGCGCGCCAGCCGCTCCTTCAGGCGGGGCGCCGCGAAATCGAGGAAGGCGCGCAGCTTCACCGGCAGCAGGCCCTGACCGGCATGCAGGAGATTGACCGGCCATGGCGGCGGCTCGAACGGCTCGAGCACGACATGAAGCGCGCCGGCGCGCACCGCGGCGTCCGCCTGATAGGAGAGCACCCTCGTCAGGCCGAGGCCGGCGATCGCCGCATCGATTGCTGCCTCGGCGGTGTTGAGCTGCAGCCGCGAGCGGACCGGAACCACGGTTTCGCTCTTGCCGGTGCCGAAGCTCCACGTCGCGGGAGAGGCAAGCCCTTCGAAGGTGATGCAGTTGTGGCCTGAAAGGTCGCGCGGTTCGAACGGCGTGCCATGCTTCGCAAGATATGCCGGGCTGGCGCAGACGATGCGGCGGATCTGGCCGACGCGCGCTGCGACCATGGCCGAATCCGGCAGCTCGCCGATGCGCACGGCAAGATCGATATGCTCCTCGATCAGTTGCGTGATCCGATCGGACAGCGTCAGGCGGATGTCGACCTCGGGATAGGCGGCCAGAAAATCTGTGACGACCGGCAGCACATGCAGGCGGCCGAAGACGACCGGCGCAGTGATCACCAGCTCGCCGGTCGGGCTCAAATATTCGCCAGCGGCGGCTCGTTCGGCTTCGCCCACCTCATCGAGAATACGGCGGCAGGCGGCGAGATAGGAACGACCAGCGTCCGTCAAGGTGAGGCGCCGCGTCGAGCGGTTGAGCAGACGCGTCTTGAGGTGCCTCTCCAGTTCGGAGAGCTTGCGGCTGACGGTGGCGAGCGGTACGCCGGCGTGTCGCGCGACGGCGGAAAGGCTGCCGGCCTCCACCGTGGCTACGAACAAGGACATGGCGTCGAGGCGGTCCATCTATTCTTCCGAAATGTGGAAGGATGGATTGCAACTATGCCTTCTATCTCCGGATTTCGGAAGGGGCTACATGTCGTTCCACTTTGGCAGAGGACCGCCGCCATGGACGCCTTCACCAGCGACGTCGCCTTTACCCCTACGGTCAAGGCCATCCAGTCCCGCAAGGGCTCGCGCGCATCTTATGCGCGGGTCGAGGAGCGCGGCGGCTGGCGGGGGATGATCACGCCCGACCTCGCTGCCTTCATCGAGGCGCAGACCAGCGTGTTCCTGGCGACAGCCAATGGCGGAGGTCAACCTTATGTTCAGCATCGCGGCGGGCCAGCCGGCTTCCTGAAGGTGCTGGACGGGCATACGATCGGCTTTGCCGATTTCTCGGGGAACCGGCAGTTCATCACCCAGGGCAATCTTGCGGACAATTCCCAGGCTTTCCTGTTCCTGATCGACTACATGCTTCGGCAGCGCATCAAGATCTGGGGCACGGCGCGCGTCGTCGAGGACGATGCGGAGCTGACGGCGAGGCTGATGCCGGCCAACTACAAGGCGCGGCCGGAGCAGGCGATCCTGTTCAGCGTCACGGCCTGGGATGCAAATTGCCCGCAGCACATTCCGCAGCGCTTCGAGGCGGCGGATGTGGCCGCGGCGCTCGCCGAGCGGGATAGACGCATTGCCGGTCTGGAGCAGGAGATCGCACGCCTGCGCAACAGCGCGTCTGGCGAAACTTAGTTCTTGCTCACCGTAGAGGCTTCGGCGAGCGTGACGCCCTCGGTGGTCGGCCGAAGCGGGACGATGCCGCGCGCCAGCGCCAACACATATTTGCTGTATTCGGTGAGCAGCACGCGCAGCGCTTCCGGCTTGGTCAGCCAGCTGCCATTGCCGAGCTTGTTGTTGACCACCGGATAGGGCTCAAGCCGCGCGCCATGCAGCAGCCGGCCCATCTCGAGCAGGCTGCGCGGCATGTGGTAGTTGTTGGTGACGACGATGATGCTGCCATAGGCGTGGCTTTCCACCCATTTGGCGCTCTCCTCGGCATTGCCGATCGTGTCGAGCGCGGCGCGGTCGATGTCGACGCAGCAGGAGAACAGCTGCTTGTCGCCGCCCATTGCCGCTTGCAATTGGCGGCGGCTCGCAGTGGGGTGAACACCGCTGATCAAGAGCCGCTCGCCCTTGCCTGATGCCAGCAGATCCATGGCGGCGTCGAGCCTCGACTGACCACCGGTGAGCACGATGATTGCGTCGGCCCTGGCCGGATTGACCGGCGTCGTCATGTTGCTGACCTTGTCGGCAAACCAGCCGAAGCCGCCGGCGAAAAGCGCCAGCAGGGCAAGCACGAAGAAACCGCAGAAACGAAGCGCAAATCTGAGACGACCGGTTCTTGCAGACGCAGCACCGCGCGTAAGCGCCGCTGGCATCCGTCCAGCCGTTCCGATCGAGTCCCGCGCGTCCATCATCCCCAGGTTAATCCTGAAAACATCCAATGGTTAACTCTGAAACGTCGCCTTTCATAGATAGCACGGCGCACATTGCGTTACGGCAGTTTCCCTTGCGTGATCATGCACTTGTAAGGTCCGGGTCGCATTGGAACCCAACTTGCCAACTCTTGCATTCGCGCCACACTTGGTTTCGCGTCATGATCAGCTTGCCTCCGGCTGCCGGATGTCGATCTCACTGAGATAGGCGACGACCGTGGCATGTGAGGTCGCCGCGGTCAGCGCGCCGATCACCAGCACCATCAGGGCGACGCCGAGATAGCCGGTCGAGCCGATCGCGAAATTGCCGAACAGCGCGGTCGCCTGGTCGGCCTCAGGCGTCGCCATGTTGCGCGACGACCACCAGGAAAAGACGATGAAGACCAAGATAGCGGCGGCACCTCCGGCGGCGGCGCCCTTCATGCCGGTGACCAGGAAATGCCAACGGAATTCGCGCGCGATGAAGCGGGCCTCGGCGCCGACAAAATGCAGGACCTCGATGATGTGGCCGTTGCCGGCCATGGCGCCGCGCGTGGCGAACACCACCGTCAGCACCGTCGCCGATAATATCAGCGCCAAAACGGCAAAGCCGATCGTCACTGTCGTATGCGCCATGGCGACCAGCCGGTCGACCCAGGTGCGATGGTCGTCGAGCGCGGCGCTCGGCAGCTTGGGCGTGATCGCGGCGCGCATGGCCGCGAAGTCGGGCGGATTGGCTTCGTCGATGGTCACGACGATGAGGCGCGGCACCGGCAGTTCATCGATGTTGAGGCCGGTGCCCAGCCACGGCTCCAAAAGGCGCGCCGTCGCATCGCGGTCGACGATCCTCGTACCCTTCACACCCGGGAACTCGCTGGCGATCTCAGAGGCCTGCGCGAGGGCTGCTTCCATGTCGAGACCCTCAACGGGCTTGATCTGGATCGTCGCCTCGCGCGAGATCTGGTTCTCCCACACCGAGGCGGTGTCGCGCACCAGCGTCACGGCGCCGAAGGTCAGGCAGGACAGGAAGGTCATGATGGCGATGACCAGCACCAGCGCCCGGCCGGCGATGTTGTGCGCCGGCACGATCGGCGCCATCTTGCGCTGAACGCGCCGAACGGCAGCCGGCGTCTCGGCGGCTTCCTCGTGCAGGTGATCGGCCGGAAGTTCAGTCATAAACGTCCAGCCTTCCGCCGGCGAGAATCATGCGCCGGGCATCGACCTGCTCCATCAGGCCGAGGTCGTGGGTTGCGATCACCACGGCGGTGCCGAGCCGGTTGAGCTCGATGAAGAGCCTCAGCAGCCGGCGCGCCAGCGGCGGATCGACATTGCCGGTCGGCTCGTCGGCAAGCAGGATCTCGGGCTGCTCGATCAGCGCGCGAGCGATCGCAGCACGCTGCTTCTCGCCGCCCGACAGCACCGGCGGCAGCACATGCATGCGCTCCCCGAGGCCAACCCATTTCAGGAGCTCGGTGACGTCGGTGCGATAGCTCGCCTCCTCGCGCCCGCGCACGCGCAACGGCAGCGCCACGTTCTCGTAAGTGGTCATGTGGTCAAGCAGGCGGAAATCCTGGAACACCACGCCGATGCGGCGCCTGAGCAGCGGCAACTCGCCGCGCGAGATGCGCGAACGATCCTTGCCGAAAATGGTGATCAGGCCGCGCGTCGGCTTCAGCGACATGAAAAGCAGGCGCAGCAAGGTGGTCTTGCCGGCGCCCGAGGGGCCGCTCAGGAACTGAAAGGAGCGCTCCGGAATGTGCAGGGAAATGTCGCGGAGGATCTCCGGACCCATGCCATAGCGGAGGCCGACATTTTCGAAGCGGATCACGTTCGGCGACCTGAAACCTTAGGCGGCATCCCGCCAGCCTGTTCTCTGCCAAGACCATCGGCCGGCATGGTTAATCGTTGGTTAATTTCTGCGCGCTTTCGACGTTTCACAGCAGTTCCGGTGGGGAAGCGTTAACCATTTGCGTTTACCCAAAAGCAACGAAGATTGCACTGGGGCCGTAATGGCTGAGGATAGAACCGCGCGCTCTGTTTCCGGCGAAATCATGACCGGCACGGCGACAAAGGCCGCGCCGGAGCGCGTCATCCTCGACAACGATGTCGTCGATGCCGACTATGTGGTGCTGCCGCGATTCGCCGCCCGTTCGGAACCGATTGCGGCGCCGTTGCCGCCGCAGGCGCCCTCGACGCCGTCCATCGCGGGTATGGGCATGCTGCGCAAACCGGAGGCTGCGCCGGCGCGGCCGGCCTCGCGTGGCGGTCCGATCTTCTGGGCCGCCGGAATGGGCGCCGCACTCGTGGCTTTCTGGGTGTCGGGCGGACATGCCCTGGTGCGTCAGAGCCCCTTCTGGGCGGCTGCGCAGCCGGCAAGCGCGCTCAGCATTTCCGGTGTGACGTCGCGAATCGATACCTCGGGGCTGAAGCCCATCCTGTTCATCGACGGCGAGGCCGCCAATGACGGCGTACGGGCGGAGTCGCTGCCGCCGCTCGAGATCCGCGTCACGGACAATGCCAGCAACGTCATCCGCTACAGGCTGGGGACATCCAACCGCTCGCTGGCGCCCGGCGAAAGATTCGGCTTTTCCAGCCGGCTCGATGTGCCTAGAAACGGCGTGAGGGCCGTATCGGTCACCTTCGCCGGGTAGGTGCATCGATGTTCAGCTAATGCCGGCCTGCAAATAGTGGTTTCCTGCGCTTGGGCGCTCAGGTGCCCGCTCCGCTCCGGTTCTCGGAACCCGCTATTTTGGGCTCGGCCTGACCTGAATATTGATGCACCTAGCCCCTCCGGCGTTGCAGGCGATTCTGAAGGAAAAAGCTATGCCAGTTGTACGCGGCAAGGACATCGAGGTCCTGTTTTCGGCGTCGGCGATCGCCCGGCGCAATCTCGAGCTCGCCAAGGAAATCGCCGGGCGCGACTATCACGACCTGCTTGTGATATCGATACTGAAAGGCTCGTTCGTCTTTGCCGCCGATCTTATCCGCGCCATGCACGATGTCGGCCTGTCGCCCGAGGTCGAATTCATCTTCATCTCCAGCTATGGAGCCGGCACCACAAGCGGCGAGGTCAAGGTGCTGCGCGACATCGACAACGAGGTCGCCGGCCGCGACGTTCTTTTGATCGACGACATCCTCGAATCCGGCAAGACGCTTTCCTTCACCCGCGACCTGATGCTGTCGCGCGGCGCCAGGAGCTGCGCCATCGCGGTGCTGCTCGACAAGCGCATGCGCCGCCAGACCACGCTCAACGCCGATTATGTCGGCTTCGACTGCCCCGATTATTTCGTCGTCGGCTACGGCATGGACGTCGCGCATGCTTTCCGGGAATTGCCGTTTGTCGGGGTCGTGAAAGGCGACAAGTAAGGTCGCGCCGAAATAGGCCGCATAGACGTTTCAAATTTTCAGAAAACGTCAACGTTTCGGCGGCATCTATCTCGGCATGGCAAAGCTTTTGATCGTCGAGGACGATGAATCCGTCCGCACCCTCGCTGCCCGCGCGCTGGAGCGTGATGGGCACAGTGTCACCATCGCCGCCGATGGCGCGCAGGGGCTCACCCTGATCCGCCAGCAGCGCGGCAGCTACGATCTCGTGGTATCCGATATCCGCATGCCGGAGATGGACGGCATCGAGATGGCGACCGCGGCGGCAAAACAGTTTCCGGCCATGAAGATCATGCTGATGACCGGCTATGCCGACCAGCGCGAGCGCGCCGAGGAATTGAACGGCATCATCCTCGACGTCGTGCAGAAGCCGTTCACGCTTGCCGAAATACGCGCCCGCGTCGGACGGGCATTAAGCTGCTTCGCTTGATCGTTTAGACGGCATCGCCGGTCGCTGCGATTGCAGGTGCTGCGCCGCGTCGGCGCTCACCGTTGAGTGCAACCAGACCGGCGCCGATGATCAGCGCCGCGCCCAGCACCGTCGTTGACCGCGGGACCTCGGCGAAGAACAGGAAGCCCCACAGCGGCGACCAGAGGATGCCCGTGTATTCGAAGGTTGCGACCCGGTTGGCGGGCGCCATCCGGTAGGCCTGCGACAGCAAGATCATGCCGGCGGAGGCAACGAAGCCGCAGGCCGCCATCTTCAGGAAGTCCGGCAGCGCCGGCCAGACCCAGGGCCGCACCAGGAAGTCGAGGCTCGGGTGGCCCGCATGGGTGATGCCGGCAAGATGAAACACCGCGGCGACCGCCACAGCGCCGGTGAGATAGGCGCCGTTCTGGTAGAAGGCCATCACCGTCGAGGATTCGGTCTCGCCGATCCGGCGCGCCATCAGCTGCGAGAACCCGTAGAGGAATGCCGAGCCGAGCGACAGCAGTGCCGCCCAGTCGAACAATCCGGCGCCCGGACGCAACATCACGACCACGCCCACGAGGCCGATCAGCACCGTCGTCAGCGTCCGCCCGGAGACGTGCTCGCCGAGATAAGGCCCGGCAAGCAACATGATAAAGAGCGGCGCCATGAAATAGAGCGCTATCGCGTCGGCCAGCGAGAGGGCGGCAATCGCCAGATAGTAGACGGTGTAGGAGCTGAATTGGATGAAGCCGCGCAGCGTCAGCATGCCCGCTCGTTTCGACAGCAAGGCTGTCAGGCCGACATCGGCCTGGACGATAACGACCAGGATCGGCAGCGCCACGAGGGCGCGGATCGCCATCACTTCCGTCACCGGATAGCTGCCCGAAACCGCCTTCACCAGCGGGTCCTGCAACGAAAAGACAAGAACGCCGAGGCAGAGGCTCAAAATGCCAAGCACCATCCGGTTCTGCATGTTCGTTCCAGTGAAAAAGAGCCCGCCACCGTTTCGGGCAGCGGGCACGAGTGAGGACTCTTCGAATTGGTCCGCGGCCGAATCTCACGGCCGCATATCCAATGGGTAGAGCAACTATCCTGCGGCGTTTGACATGTTGCAAACGAATTGGAATGATACCAGCAATCAAAATTTCTTATGGCGGCATCGATGAAGCCCACCCTCGACAGCGACCTCCTGCGCACCTTCGTGGCGGTGGCCGAGACCGGCAATTTCACCAAGGCGGCGGAAAAGGCCGGACGCACCCAGTCGGCGGTGTCCATGCAGATGAAGAAGCTGGAAGACATGGTGGGCGACAGCCTGTTCGAGCGCGGCTCTCGCGGAGTGGCGCTGACACGTCGCGGCGGCGAGCTGATCGCCAACGCCCGCCGCATCGTCTCGCTGCTCGACGAGACGGCGGCATCGCTGGTCGCGCCGCCGCTCGGCGGGCTAGTGCGCATCGGCATTCCTGCCGAATACGGACGGTCGATCTTGTCGCGGGCACTTGGCGAATTCGCCAAACGCCACCCGCGCGTGGAGGTCACGGTGCGTTACGCGCATTCCGACTCGCAGGTGAGGGCGCTTGCGGCCGGCGAACTCGACCTTGCGGTGGTGTTCGAGTGGGAAGGTTTTTCCGGCGGCGATGTGCTGATGCACGATCCCACGGTATGGGTGACGTCAACGCTGCATCACATGCATGAGGAACGGCCGGTGCCGATCGCGCTTTACAGCCGCAATGGCTGGTGCCGGGACTTCGCGATCAAGTCGCTGCAGCAGCGCGGCCTCGACTACCGCGTCGCCTACACCAGCGACACCAATGGCGGCCTGACGCTGGCGGTCACTTCTGGCCTGGCGATCGCACCGATCTCGCGCAGCAACATCCCGCTCGATTGCCGCGAGCTGACCGCCGCCGACGGCTTCGGCGACATCGATTCCTCGAATGTGGTGCTGCACCGCAATCCGCTGGCGACGGGCGAAGCGATCGACGGGATGGAAAACGCGATCCGCGAGGCTTTTATGCTGACCAGGCAGGCACAGGCAACAGTCAGTCTTTGACTTACGAAACGGTCCGCTCAATCCGGCGGTCCGCTCTCCATCTGCTTGAGCCAGCGCATGGCATCCTCAAGGCGATCGTCGCCCCAGAACAGCTCGCCGTCGACGACGAAGCTCGGCGAGCCGAAGATGCCGAGCGCCTTGGCCTGCTCCGTCGCGGCCGCGAGCTCGGCCTTGGCGTCATCGCTGTCGGCCCGCCGAAGAACCGGCTCCGCTTTCTGTCCGGCCTTCTCGATGCTCGCCGAAATGTTTGGCTCGCTACCCGCCGGCTCACCCATTTCGAACCAGCGCCGGTAGCTTTCCCGGGCATAGGCTTCGCACCAGCCCTCGCGCGCCGCGATGAGAGCCACGCGATTGGCGCGTTCGAGCTCGGCCAGCGGGTAGGGGGCCGGCAGTTTCGGCACCATCCTGTACATCGCCGCTCGGCGCTCGATGTCGCGCCACATATAAGCGGCCTTCGCCGGCTTCTTGGCAAAGGGAATGTTGTCCATCTCGATCATGATGGCGCGCACATTGAAGGGTCGCCAGCGGAACTCGATGCCGGTCTCAGCCGCAACCTCGGCGAGACGCATCACCGAAAGATAGGTGTAGGTGCTGCCGATGGAGAACCAGAAGTCGATCATCGCCATTCTCCCTTGACGATGACGATACCGGCAGGCAGCGCGCCCTGCAATGCGTGTGCCGAGAGCGACCTGCGGCTGCCCGCTGGCTCACTCTCCTTCGAAAAAGGTCAGGCGATTCCCGAATGGATCGATCACCGTGACCTCCTTCGTCTGCCAAGGCGTCGTCTCAAGGCCCGGCCTGTTGAAGCGGTAGTTCTTGGCCTTGAACTCGCGATGCAGCTCAGCGATGCCGTCCGTTTCGATGCGGACATGGGCACCGGGCGAGCCGTCGCCATGATGCTCGCTCAGATGCAGCTCGCAGCCGTCGCGGGCGATGCCCATATAGAGCGGCGCGTCGTCGTCGAAGCGATGCTCGAAGCGGACCTCGAAACCGAGGAAGTCGAGATAGAACTCTCGCGCCTTGACGATATCGAACATGCGCAGAATCGGGGTGACGGTTCCAAGCTTCGGCATGTCGGCGGTGACCGGTGTGGGCGCTATTTCAGTTCGAGCAGGCGTTCGAGGTAGCTGCGCTCGATGTCCGGGCTGAGCGCGTTGCCGAGGCGCTTGCGGATCGCTTCGAGGATCTGGCGGGCGCGCTGCACGTCGATCTCGTCGGGCACCTTGACGGAGTTGCCGTCGTCGGGGCCCTTCGTGGCGCGCGGCCGGCCAAGCGGGTCGCGGTCAGCGTCCTGCTGACGTCCGCCCTGTTCGCTGCCGCCCTGGTCGCCCTGCATGGCCTGCATCTGCTTCATCATCTCCTTGGCGCCGCGGCGCAGCGCCTCCAGCGCGCGGCCCTGGTGGCCGACCGCCTGGTCGCCTTCGCCTTCGCCCAGCGCCTGCTCGGCATCGCCCATGGATTTGCCGGCCTCGCCAAAGCCCTCATTGGGCTGCATGCCCATGCCTTCGAGGCCCTTCTTCAGCTTGTCGAGCTCGCTCTGCAGCTGGCCCTGACCTTCCTGCAGCTGCTTCAGCGCATCCGCGAATTCCTGCGGCGTCATTTGCTTCGGCCGGCCGAGCGGGTCGCGGTCATCACCGGGCTTCTGCCCATCCTGCGACTGCTCGCCATCCTCGCCCAGCTGCTCGTCGCGATTTGCACCGCGCTGCCGATCGCCGCGCTGCATCTGGTCGAGGCGGAAGGTATCGTTCATCATCTCCTGCTGGCGCCGCATGATCTCGCCCAGCTTGTCCATCTGCTGGCGCATCTCGCTGTCCTGCTCGCCGGCCTGCTGCTGGCGCCCGGCCTGCAGGTTGTTCATCATGTCCTGCAGTTCCGACAACAACTGCTGGGCCCGGTCTCGGTCGCCAGATTTGGCGAGATTCTCGATCTCGTCCATCATCCGGTTGATGTCGCTCTGGCGCAGTTCCCGACCGTTCTGCTGCATCTGCGGCGCGTTCGGGTTCTGCTGGGCGCGCTGGGCGAATTCCTGCAGGAACTGGTTCATCGCCTCGCGAAGTTCCTTCATCGCCTTTTCGAGCTCTTCGTCGCTGGCGCCGTTTTTGATGGCGTCCTGTAGCGCCTGCTGCGCCTGGCGCAGCCGACGCTCGGCGGCCGACAGATTGCCTTCCTCGATGCCGAGCGCGATCTCCCACAGATAAGCCACCTCGTTGCGTAGCTGGTCGTCGTTCTCGGCAAGCTTCAGCCGGCTCCTCGCGCTCATGATCGCCAGGTAATGCGACATGTTGTCGAAGGTATCCTCGGGGCGCAGGGTGATCGCGTCCATCAGGTCGAGCACGCGCGGCTTGGCGTTGGCGTCGAGCGCCAACAGGCGGCGCTGCTCGATCACAGCGCGGGCCAGCGGATTGGAGAAGGGCCGCTCCGGCATCACCAGCGTCTTGGTCTCACTGGTGGCGGTATGGCCGGCATCGTCGGTGGCGGTGAGCGTCAGCTTGATGGTGCTGCCGGCCCAGACATGCTCGGTCAGATCCTTGGTCGTCTTGGCGGCGTTCGCCTTGCCGCCGCGGCGCGGCAGCGTCAGCGGCATGTCGGGCGGGCCATAGAGCGGATGCGCATTGGCCGGCGGCGGCTCAGACAGCTCGAAGACGGCCTTGGCGGAGGCCGCGCCATAGTCGTCGTCGATCTGGTAGTTGAGCTCGATAGCGCCATTGACGGCACGCTTGGGCTCGCCGACGAAACGGATCGTCGGCGGTTTGTCCGGGATGATGGCGAAGGCCCAGTGGCCGAGGTCGTCCTCGCCGGACTTGAGCCGCAGCGTGCCGTTGGTGTTCAGCTTGCCGGAGAACTGGCGCACTTTGAGCCCGGCTGGGGACCCCGGCTGTGCCGCGGCTGGCGTGGCGCCCTTCGGCGCAACCGGCTCGATGGCGCGATCATTGCCGTTCGCGTCGGCATAGCTCAGCGTCTCTTCGCCGGTTCCGCCAGTGACGCGCAGCGAGACGTCGCTGCCCTCAGGGACGCTGAAGACCTGCGCGGCCTGGTTGACGTCGGCGGTCAAGAACAGCGGCGGCTTGCCGGTATAGGAAGGCGGCGTCACCCAGGCATCGATGCGCGGCGGCACGCTATCGCGCGCGGCGCTGGCGACGAAGCCGTCGCTGATCCTGCCGCCGAAAGGTCCGAACGAGAAGGCAAAAGCGGTGACGAACAGCAGCCCCACCACAGCCCGCAGGCCCCAGCGGTCGTAATCCGGCACGCTTGTGCGCGGCCTGTCGGCGCCCAGGTCGGAGAGCCGCTCGGCCATGCGCTTCTGGTGCTCGCGCCACAGCGCCTGCGAGAAGAGGCTCTCCGCGCCGCTCGGCCGGTCGGTCTGCACCTGCACGGGGCTGTGCAGCAGCTCGTTCGCTGCCTCGATGCGCCGGTCGACCTCGGCGGCGGAAGGAATGCGGAAGAAGCGCAGCGCAAAGAGCGCGGCGAGCGCCGAGATGGAGAAGAGGATCAGGAGGCCGATCCGCGCCAGATCCGGCAGGCGCTGGAACAAGCCCAGCCACGAGACACTGAGGAACAGGCCGGCGACCACCGCCAGCGGCAGCAGCAACGGCCAGCCGCGCTCGAAGACCATCGAGGCCCGCGTCGCCAGCCGGCTCAAGGCAAGTCGCCGGGCCAGACCGCGTTCGCCGCTGGAAATGGGTCGTTCCGTCATCGGCCCTTCCTGCCCGGGCAGGATCGCCCGGACCTCATGAGCAGAGGATAACACCAAACACGGCGAAGGCGAGGCGGGTTCCAAAATCTGTGAAGGGTTCGCCGCCTTTACGATCAGAAATTCGCGGGATTCGTGTTGGAGCCGCAGACCAGGACGGCCGCGCGCTCGCCGAGAGCCGGCGCGTAGCGACCGGAAAGCATCGCCGCAAAGGCAGCGGCCCCGCCCGGCTCGGCGATGATTCGCGTGCGGTCCCAGAGCGCTTTCTGCGCCGCCACGATGTCGTCGTCGCTGACCAGGATCGAGCGCTCGACGAAGGCTTTCGCGATCGGGAACATCATTTCGCCGACGCGCTTCGGCGCCAGCGAATCGGCGGCGATGCCCTCGGCCGGTGCATCGACCGGCTTGCCGGCCTCGAAGGCGCGATGAAGCGTCGGCGCGCCCTCGGGCTCGATGGCGATGATGCGGATGCGGCCAGCGAACCAGGCGGCGATGCCGCCGATCAGGCCGCCGCCGCCGACCGCGACAAGCAGCGTCTCGATCTCCGGCAGATCGGCTTCGATCTCGAGCCCGAGAGTCCCTTGCCCGATGAGCGTCTCTTCCTGGTTGAACGCGTGGATCTGCAGGGCGCCGGTTCGTTCGGCAAAATCCTCGCTGGCGGCCAGCGCCTCGGCATAGCGCGCACCGCCGACCACCAGCTCAGCGCCGTAGCTGCGGATGCGCTCGAGCTTTGCCGGCGGGCTGACCTCGGGCACGAAGATGGTGGCCTTGTGCCCCAGCTTCATGGCGGCATAGGCGACGGCGGCGCCATGATTGCCGCCGGAGGCGGCGACCACACCCGCTGCGGGCACCTGCCGCTCGAGCAGGTTGGTGAAGGCGCCGCGCGCCTTGAACGAACCGGAATGCTGCAGACATTCGAGCTTCAGATCGACCGGAAAGGCCGGCCGGCCGAAGTCAGCCATGTCGACGCGCATTACCGGCGTGTGGCGGACGAACGGGCGGATGTGCGGTTCCACCGCGGCGATGCGATCCCGCGTGATAGCTCCAGTCTCCAGCATGGCTTGCTCCTTTGAGCGCGGGACCCTCGTGCTTCTATTTCAGCCACTCGGGCAATGAATCCAGCCCGATCAGCTCCTCATAGGTCGGGCGCGGCCGTACGACGTGAAAACGGTCGCCGTCGACCAGCACTTCGGGCACCAGGAGCCTTGTGTTGTAGGTGCCGGCCTGCACCGCGCCATAGGCGCCGGCCGTGGAGACGGCGATGAGGTCGCCGGCCTTCAGCCTGGGGAGATCGCGGTCGAGGCCGAGGAAATCGCCTGTCTCGCAGACGGGGCCGACGATATCGACCTTCATGCGCGGCGTGGCAGCCGGCGGCTGCACCACCGGTCTGATGTCGTGGAAGGCGTCATAAAGCGTCGGCCGGATCAGGTCGTTCATGGCGGCATCGACGACGAGGAAGTTCTTGGCGTCGCCTTCCTTCACATAGATCACTTCCGAGACCAGGATGCCGGCATTGCCGACGATCAGCCGGCCAGGCTCGAACATCACCTTCAGGCCGAGCCGGGTGACATGCTTGCGGACGATCTCGGCATAGGCGTCGGGCAAGGGGGGCGGGCTGTTGTCGACGCGGTAAGGAATGCCGAGGCCGCCGCCGAGATCGACATGCTCGATTGAATGCCCGTCGGCGCGCAGCACGCCGACCAGTTCCACCAGCAGCGCGAAAGCGTCGTCGAAAGGCTGCAGCTCGGTAATCTGGCTGCCGATATGGGTGTCGATGCCGGTGACCTTTATGCCCGGCAGCTCCGCCGCGCGGGCATAGACCTGGCGCGCCCGCTGCCACGGGATGCCGAACTTGTTCTCGGCCTTGCCGGTGGAGATCTTCTTGTGGGTCCTGGCGTCGACATCCGGATTGATGCGCAGCGAGACGGGCGCCACCTTGCCGAGCGCTGTGGCGCGCGCCGACAGCAGTTCGAGTTCGGGTTCGGACTCGACGTTGAAGCAGAGGATGCCGGCATTGAGGGCGAAGTCCATTTCCCGCGCGGTCTTGCCGACGCCGGAAAACAGGATCTTGCTCGCGGGGATGCCGGCGGCCAAAGCGCGCCGCAGTTCACCTTCCGACACCACGTCGGCGCCGGCGCCTTGTCTTGCCAGGGTCTTCAGGACGGCCTGGTTGGAATTCGCCTTCATCGCGTAGCAGACCAGCGCGTCGAGACCGGCAAAAGCTTCCTTGAAGACCCGGAAATGCCTGGTCAGGGTCGCAGTCGAATAGCAGTAAAACGGCGTGCCGACGCTGGCGGCGATGTCGGGGATTGCCACATCCTCGGCGTAGAGAACGCCGTCGCGGTAGTCGAAATGGTTCACGGGGAGAGGTCCGAAAATTGGAGCGCGATGAGATCGGATGATCTCCTCGGCTCTAGAGCAAGGGGTCGAGAATGAACTTCTTGTCCTTGACCGGTTTCTCAGGCTCGGGCGGCAGCGGCTGTTTGGCTCGCTCCGCATCCTTGCGCGCCTGCACGGCAGCCTCGTAAGGCGTATCGAGGCCGCCTCTCCTGCCGCAGGCCGTGACGGTGACAACCGCCGCCAGCAGCGCGAGCGTCACCAAAATCCTGC
The DNA here is from genome assembly GCF_002294785.1 of Mesorhizobium sp. WSM3868. Classification (NCBI taxonomy): domain Bacteria; kingdom Pseudomonadati; phylum Pseudomonadota; class Alphaproteobacteria; order Hyphomicrobiales; family Phyllobacteriaceae; genus Mesorhizobium; species Mesorhizobium sp. WSM3868. Next base: position 84,574 of record NZ_NSGB01000016.1, read on the forward strand.
CTCGGGTCATCGATCCATCCGTTCGAAACTGTTTTGTCCAGCCGCGCTTTTAGCCGAGTTTTCGGCGCATTGCATCCCGGCATCACGCCTTGGCGAGCCGCTTTTTCCAATAGCGGATCTGCTTCTTCACCTCCGACGGCGCGGTGCCGCCGAAGCTGGTCCGGCTCTTCACCGAATTCTGCACGGCAAGCACGGAGAAGATGCCGTCGGTGATGCCGGGATGGATCGAGCGCAGGTCCTCCAACGAGAGCTTTTCCAGCCCGACCTTCTTCTCCTCGGCGAGCGCGACGGCGCGGCCGGTGACGTGATGGGCCTCGCGGAAGGGCAGGCCGAGATTGCGCACCAGCCAGTCGGCGAGGTCGGTGGCGGTGGCGTGACCGGCGCCGGCGGCCTTCTTCATGGCGGCCGTGTTCACGGTCATGTCGCGCACCATGCCGGTGGTCGCCGCCAGCATCAGGTCGAGCGTCTCGGCGGCGTCGAAGACCGATTCCTTGTCCTCCTGCATATCCTTGCCATAGGTCAGCGGCATGCCCTTCATCACCGTCAGCAGGCCGACCAGATGGCCGTTGATGCGGCCGGTCTTGCCGCGCACCAATTCGGCGGCGTCCGGGTTCTTCTTCTGCGGCATGATCGAGGAGCCGGTGGAGAAGCTATCCGAGAGCCGGACGAAGCCGAATTGCGGCGTCGACCAGATGATGATCTCCTCGGCGAGCCGCGACAGATGCGTGCCGCAGATCGCGGCGATGGACAGGAATTCGAGCGCGAAATCGCGGTCCGACACGCTGTCGAGGGAATTGCGCATCGGCTCGCGGAAGCCGAGCGCCTTCGCCGACATATGGCGGTCGATGGAAAAGCTCGTGCCGGCCAGCGCGGCGGCGCCCAGCGGGCTTTCGTCCATGCGCTCGATGGCGTCGCGGACACGCGACAGATCGCGGCCGAACATCTCGACATAAGCCATGCAATGATGACCGAAGGTCACCGGCTGCGCGGCCTGCATATGAGTGAAGCCGGGCATGACCGTCGCGGCGTGCTCCTCGGCGCGCTCGAGAAAGGCGCCGATGAGGTCCTTCAGTGCCTGGGCGACGCGCTGGCATTCCTCCTTGACCCAGAGTCTCAGATCGACCGCCACCTGATCGTTACGCGAGCGGGCGGTATGCAGGCGGCCGGCAGCCGGCCCGATCAGATCGGCCAGACGCGCCTCGACATTCATGTGGATGTCTTCGAGCTTGGTCGAGAATTCAAATTTCCCAGCCTCGATCTCTTTCAGGATCGTGTTCAGGCCGTGAGCGATTTTCTCTTGATCGGCCGCCGAAATAATGCCCGTTTCAGCCAACATCTCGCTGTGGGCGATCGAGCCGCGGATGTCCTGCGCGTAGAGTTTGCGGTCGAAGGCGATCGATGCGTTGATCGCTTCCATGATCGCGGCCGGACCCGAGGCAAAACGTCCGCCCCACATCTGGTTGCTGGCCTTCTTGTCGCTCATCGCTATAACCCGTGCTCCGGAGCAGTTTTTAAGAAAATGGCAGACGGCAATAAATTCTTCCCGGCCCCGCGCCTCATCCTCGCCGCGCTTGTAGCGGGCGTGCTGGCCGGCGCGGTCGCGGTATATGTCAGCGAGAGCGGTTCTGGCAACAACACGCCGGATCAGGTTGCCGCGGCCGGCACCGGCAAGGACGACATCGCCTGCAAGGCGAAGGTCGAACGGGCCAAGCAGGTTGCGGCAAAGGCAGTCGGCCAGGTCGCGGCGCTGCAGCCGGCGGATCCGCCGCAATCGCTGAAGGGCCTCGCCTTCAACGGACCCGACGGCAAGCCGACGACGATCGCCGGTCATGCCGGCAAGACGGTGCTGCTCAATCTGTGGGCGACATGGTGCGCGCCCTGCCGCGCCGAAATGCCGGCGCTCGATGCGTTGCAGAAGGAAAAGGGCGGCAACGCTTTCGAGGTCGTCGCGGTCAATGTCGACACCGGCGACGACGCCAAGCCGAAAAAGTTCCTGAAGGAGATCGGCATCGAGACGCTCGGCTACTACCGGGATGCGACGATGGGCCTGTTCAACGAGGCCAAGACGCGCGGGCTGGCGCTTGGCCTGCCGGTGACGATGCTGATCGACGGCGAAGGCTGCCTGATCGCACATATGAACGGCCCGGCGGAATGGTCGAGCCCCGACGCCAAGCGATTGGTGGAGGCCGCGCTCAGTCCGTCAAGCTGAGCGCAGCGCGGCGGCCGGCTCGAGCATCAGGATGCTGCCGCCGCGGGCCTCGACAGCATCCATGGCCGCCGGCACGCCGGTCAGCTCGCTGAAGGTTTCGATCGGGCCTGGCCTGCCGAGATAGTATCCCTGGCCGATCTCGCAGTCCTCGGCATCGAGGAAGCGCAATTCGTCCAGCGTTTCGACGCCTTCGGCCAGAACAGGCAGGCCGAGGCCGCGCCCCAGACCCAGCACGGCGCGCACGATGGCCGCGACCTGGCCATTCCTGTCGACCGACTTGATGAAGGAGCCGTCGATCTTGATCTTGTCGAAAGGGAAGGCGCGGAGATTGGAAAGCGATGAATAGCCGGTTCCAAAATCGTCCATCGCGACGCGAATACCAAGCGCCTTGACCTGCCGCAGGGTCGCCAGCGCCCGCGGCATATCCTTGACAAGCGCCGTCTCGGTCACTTCAAGCTCCAGCCGTCCGGCCGGAAGTCCCGAACGCAGCAGAATCTCGTGCACTTTGCGGCTGAAATTCGGGTTGTGGAGCTGCACCGCCGAGACATTGACGGCGATGGTCAGCGGATTTTTCCAGCGCACGGCTTCCTCGCAGGCCGTCGCCAGCACCCATTCGCCGATCTGGGCGATGGCGCCGCTGTCTTCGGCGACCGGGATGAAGAGCGACGGCGGGATGTTGCCGCGCTCCGGATGATGCCAGCGGATCAAGGCCTCGAAACCGATCATCTTGCCGCTGCTGATCTCCTTTTGCGGCTGATAGACCAACCGGAACTCGCCGCGCGCAACCGCCTGGCGCAGATCGTGCTCCATGGCGCGCCTGTCGCGCGTCTCGGCGCCCATCGAAGCCTCGAAATAGCGATAAGTGTCCTTGCCCTCGGCCTTGGCGCGGTAGAGCGCGGTGTCGGCATGGCTTACCAGCGCCGCCTGCTCGTCGGCGTCCAGCGGGAAAAGAGCAATGCCGATGCTGGCCGACACCAGCTCGCCGCCGGGCGACAATTGGCTCTCCTGGCGCAGCTTGGAAAGCAACGCCTCGGCGATGCGGCCGGCGGCCTGCGGGTCGGGAAGGTTCGCCGCGATGATGGCGAACTCGTCGCCGCCGAGGCGGGCGAGCATCTGCCCATGGCGGAGCACGCCCGAAGCGCATTGCGCCACCCTCTGCAGCACGGCGTCGCCGGCCGCATGACCGAACAGGTCGTTGACTTCCTTGAAGCGGTCGAGATCGAGAAGCATCAGCGCGAGCTGCCCGCCCTTGCCGCTTGCCGTGGCGATCTCGGCCTCGAGGCGGCTGGTGAAGCTGCGGCGATTGGCAAGCCCGGTCAGCGGATCGAAATGCGCCAGGCGAAGGATCTCCTGCTCGGCCTTCTTGCGCTCGCGCATGTCGCGGACGGCGACGACGTCGTGAGGCTTGCCGCAATAGTCGATGCTGCGGGCGATCAGCTCGACCGGGATGCGGGTGCCGTCCTGGCTGCGCAGCTCGGCTTGCTGCGCCTGGCCGCTGCCGCCGGCGATGGCTGAGGCGATGCGTTCGCCGAAGAGGTCGCCAAGCGTCATCACGTTCAGCGTGCCGGGCGCGATGCCGCTCAGCGCCGCGATGCTGTCGTTGGCGCTGACGATGCGGCTGCCGTCGCAGACGATCAGCCCCTCGACCGCCGCGTTGGCCAGGCCGTGCATGCGCTGCGCTTCCGCCTGGTGGCGTCGGAAGCGCAGGTCGATGCGGAGCGCCGCGGCCGAGAGCACCAGGATGACCAGGCTTGCCGCCGCGGCGGCAAAGGCTTGCGACATCGGCGCGATGGTGAATTTTGAGATCTCTATCGAGGAGTCCGGATAGATCGAGACCGCCGCCATGGCGATAAAATGCAGTGTGCAGATGGCCAGTGTGAGCAAGACGGCGGCAGCGATCGTCGTAAGCGTCGACGGGCGGCGAAGCACGACGAGCAGCGAAAGCGCGGCAAGCGTGACGCCCGCCGCCAGCGAAAGAGCGACGAGCAGCTCGTTCCAGACGATCCGGCCCTGGACCTCGAACGCCGCCATGCCGGTATAGTGCATCACGGCGATGCCGACGCCGAGCACGGCGCCGCCGACAAGGTAGTGATCAATGCCGCCGCGGATGGTGGCGATCCACATTCCGGCCGCTGTCAGAACTACGGAGGCGGCCAGCGAAAGCGCTGAAAGCTCCGCGTCATAGGCGTTGGGTATTCCCGGCGTGAAGGCGATCATGGCGACGAAATGCGTCGCCCAGATGCCGAATCCGGTCGCCGTGGCTGCAATCAATAGCCATGCGTAGCGATTTCGACTGGTCGATTGCTCGACATGGCGAAGAAGATTGACCGCCGAGAAAGAAGAAATTCCGCAGATGAGCGCCGCAAGCGCGACCAACCTCAGATCGTGCTCGTGCACGATGCAATTATAGACGGTCAACATTTGGCCCCACCTGATCTTCCCGCATCAATCAAGTTAAGATTGCTTAAGGCCCGACGGCTGAAGAATCGATTAGTGGACCTGCAACCGACGCGTGTGTCTCGGGTTGTAAGGGCGGATAAGGTTGGGCCGGCTGTCGCACACGATGGTTGGAGTCGCTCAAATCCTAAGCCGGCAAGCAATCTGCCCGGCCGTGACTGATGCACGTTATTTTAGGATCAGTTGATGTTCATCGACGCATAACAAAACCGTTGTCCGATTGTCATGCGCAACACATACTGGTTTCTGCGGAAGCCCCCTTTCGCCAATCACAACGGGAGATGAAAACATGAAGCTCTTCGGCTTCGCGGCAGGTGTTGCCGCTACCTTGACCCTGCTTTCCACCACGTCGGCTTTCGCTGTCACGCAGATCAGCTGGTGGCATGCGATGACGGGCGCCAATGCGGAAGTCGTCGACAAGATCTCGAAGGACTTCAACGCCAGCCAAAGCGACTACCAGATCGTTCCGGTCTTCAAGGGCACCTATCCCGAGACGCTGAATGCAGGCATCGCCGCGTTCCGCGCCGGCCAGGCGCCGGACATCATCCAGGTGTTCGATGTCGGCACCGGCGTCATGATGGCGGCAGAGAGCGCGATCAAACCCGTGGCCGAAGTTTTGACGGGCGCGGGGATGACGTTCGATAAGAGCCAGTATCTGCCCGGCATAGTCGGCTACTATTCGAAGCCGGACGGCACCATGTTGTCTTTCCCTTACAATTCCTCCTCGCCGATCCTCTACTACAACAAGGACATCTTTCAGAAGGCCGGCCTCGACGTGAACAACCCGCCTAAGACCTGGAACGAGGTATGGGAAGCGGCGAAGAAGATCAAGGCGAGCGGCGCGGCCCCTTGCGGCTACACCTCGACCTGGCTGACCTGGATCCATCTGGAAAATTTTGCCGCCTGGAATAATGTTTCTTGGGCGACCCAGCAGAACGGACTGGCCGGCGGCGACGTCGAGCTCAAGATCAATGCGCCGATTTTCGTCAACCACTTTCAGGCGCTGGCTGACCTCGCCAAGGATGGCACTTTCAAATATGGCGGGCGCACCTCCGAGGCCAAGCAGATATTCCTTGCCGGGGAATGCGGCATCTTTACCGAGTCGTCGGGCGGGCTCGGCGATATCGTCAAGTCGGGAATGAACTACGGCATCGGCCAACTGCCGTATGACAGCGATGCCAAGGGTGCGCCGCAGAACACGACGCCCGGCGGCGCAAGCCTCTGGGTTTTCAGCGGCAAATCCGATGCGGAGTACAAGGGCGTCGCTGCCTTCTTCGCCTATCTCTCCAAGACCGAGGTGCAGGAATATCTGCACCAGAAGTCGGGCTACCTGCCGGTGACGCTGGCAGCCTATGAGGCGACCAAGAAGTCCGGCTTCTACGACAAGAACCCGGGCCGCGAGACACCGATCCTGCAGATGACCGGCAAGGCGCCGACCGAAAATTCGAAGGGTGTGCGCCTGCCCAATCTGCCGCAGGTGCGCGACATCCAGAACGAGGAGTTCGAGAAGATGCTGGCCGGCCAGGAAACGGCCCAGCAGGCGCTCGACAACGCCGTCTCGCGCGGCAACGCGGCCATCAAGGACGCGTTGGGCAACTAGACCTGGCCGAGGATGAAACTTCGCCCGTGCGGATCCGCGCGGGCGATCCTTGCTTGACGAGGAAACCAAGCTGACCCCGCGCGTCGTTTTCCCCAACAAAGTCCTGCCTTACCTGCTTGTGGCGCCGCAACTCGCCATAACACTGGTTTTCTTCTACTGGCCGGCCGGGCAGGCGCTCTACCAGTCCATGCTCAGACAGGATCCATTCGGGCTGAAGAGCAAGTTCGTCTGGTTTGCCAATTTCCGCAAAGTGCTTGCCGACCCGGCCTATCTCAACTCGATCAAGGTAACGGTGGTATTTTCGCTTGCCACCGCAATCGTGGCCATGGCAGTGGCGTTGCTGCTTGCCGTAATGGCGGAGAAAGTGGTGCGCGGGAAAGCGCTCTACCGTACGCTGATGATCTGGCCCTATGCAGTGGCGCCGGCGATCGCCGGCATGTTGTGGCTTTTCCTGTTCAACCCTTCGATCGGCTCGCTATCCTACGTGCTGAGAAGTCTCGGCATAGCCTGGGACCCGTTGCTCAACGGCAGTCACGCCATGATCCTTTTGGTTTCCGCCGCCGCTTGGAAGCAGATCAGCTACAATTTCCTGTTCTTCGTCGCCGGGCTGCAGGCGGTGCCGAAGACCCTGATCGAGGCGGCGGCGATCGACGGCGCCCGCGAGACCAAGCGTTTCTGGACCATCATCTTCCCGCTGCTCGCGCCGACGACCTTCTTCCTGCTGGTCGTCAACACTGTCTATGCCCTGTTCGACACGTTCGGCATCGTCCATGCCGTCACCGGCGGCGGACCGGGCAAGACCACCGAAACGCTGGTCTACAAGGTCTACAATGACGGCTTCGTCAACCTGATCCTCGGCGACTCGGCGGCGCAGTCGGTGATCCTGATGGTCATCGTCATCGCGCTCACCGCCATCCAGTTCCGCTATGTGGAACGCAAAGTCCACTACGGCTGAGGCAAAGCGATGATCGGCCAGTCCCCGTTGCGTGTCCTGATCGCCCATGCCGCTCTCATTCTCGGCATTTTGATCGTTGCATTTCCCATCTACTACACATTCGTGGCCTCGACACAGACGCTGCAGACGATCCTCAAGCCGCCCCTGCCGCTGCTGCCCGGTGACCAGCTCTGGAACAATTACAGCGAGGCGTTGTTCGGCGGTGTCGGGCGCATCGGCGCCGTCAGCGTCGGCAGGCTGCTTCTCAACACGACGGTCATGGCGCTCGGCGTCGCGGTCGGAAAGATCTTCATCTCGATCCTGTCGGCTTATGCCATCGTGTTCTTTCGTTTCCCGCTGCGCATGACCTTCTTCTGGCTGATCTTCATCACTCTGATGCTGCCCGTCGAGGTCCGCATCCTGCCGACCTACAAGGTGATGGTCGATCTCGGCATGATCGACACCTATGCCGGTCTGATCATTCCGCTGATCGCCTCGGCCACGGCCACGCTATTGTTCAGACAGTTCTTCATGACCATCCCGGGCGAGCTCGTCGAGGCGGCGCGCGTCGATGGCGCCGGCCCGTGGCGCTTCTTCTTCGACATCCTCCTGCCGCTGTCGCGCACCAACATCGCGGCGCTGTTCGTCATCCTCTTCATCTATGGCTGGACGCAATATCTGTGGCCGCTGCTGGTCACCAACAGCAACGACATGAACACCATCGTCATCGCGCTGAAAAAGATGGTTTCCTTCGCCGATGCCGATACCCAGTGGCACCTTGTGATGGTCACCGCGATGCTGGCCATCGTGCCGCCGATCCTTGTCGTGGTGCTGATGCAGCGCTGGTTCGTGCGCGGCCTGGTCGAATCCGAGAAGTGAGGGGCGATGGCGACGGTTGATCTCAATGATGTGAGGAAGGTCTATGCCGGCGGCGTCGAGGCCGTGAAAGGCGTTTCCATCGCCATTCCGGACAAGCAGCTTTGCGTGCTGGTCGGTCCCTCCGGCTGCGGCAAATCGACGTTGCTCAGGATGATCGCCGGACTCGAGACCATCTCGTCCGGAACGGTTGCGATCGACGGCAAGATCGTCAATGCCGTCGGTCCGACCGAACGCGACATTGCCATGGTCTTCCAGAATTACGCGCTCTACCCGCATATGAAGGTCTACGACAACATGGCCTATGGCCTGCGCAATCGGGGCACGCCGAAGGCCGAGGTCGACAGCAGAGTGCGTTCAACTGCCAAGGTGCTGGAATTATCGGGACTGCTCGACCGGCGCCCACGCGAGCTTTCCGGCGGCCAGCGACAGCGCGTCGCCATGGGCCGGGCGATCGTGCGCAATCCGAAAGTCTTCCTGTTCGACGAACCGCTCTCCAACCTCGACGCCAAGCTGCGCGGCCAGATGCGGGTCGAGATCAAGAGCCTGCAGCGCAGGCTCGGCGTCACTTCGGTCTATGTCACGCACGACCAGCTCGAGGCGATGACGCTAGCCGACATGCTTGTCGTCATGAATGCCGGGCTGGTCGAGCAGATCGGCGCTCCTCTCGACATTTACGAGAAGCCGGCCTCGACATTCGTCGCGTCCTTCATTGGCGCGCCGCCGATGAACCTGCTCTCACTGAGCACAGAAAGTTCTGCAAATGAGCTGGAAGGAAAGTTGCTTGGGCTTGCCCCGCCCGGCGGGCAGGCGGCAATGCTAGGCTTCAGGCCCGAGGACGCCGAACTCGTCGCCGATGCCGAGGACCGATCCGGGGCGCTGATGCTGTCCGCAACGGTCGAGGCCGTGGAGCCGGTCGGCGCGGAAACCTTCCTGCACTGCTCGGCCGCCGGCAATCGTATCGTGATACGGGTTGGCGGCCGCACGGCGGCAAAGCCCGGCGACAAGTTGCGCATCACCGCCACAGCCGAGAAGTTGCACTGGTTCGATCGGGGCGGCAGGCGCCTCGACAGCACAAGCCCCTCCTCTTGACCCAGCTTCAGGCAAACACATGCGCCTTGCCGGTCACGGTGAGGCGCACGATCTCGCCGACCTCCGGCACGTCCATGCCGGTCTTGCGCAGGATGAGCGGTGTGTTGCCGATCGCGGCCGCATCCGGCGGATCCGGGCTGTTGAGCAGCCGCACGGCGATGGTGCAGACCGAGCCGGCGAATTCGGAGTCCGTCACCTCGCCGAACAGCATGTCCGGCGTCCCCGACATGCCTTCGCGGGAGGTTCGTTTAAGCACCACTTGCTCGGGCCTGAGCATGATACGGGCGACGTCGCGCCGCTCGGTGATGTCGACCGCGATGCGGCCGAGTGGCGATATGGCAAAGCCGTCGGCGATCTTGGCCGGCACGATGATGGCGTCGCCGAGGAACTCGGCAACCATCCTGTCCCTGGGCTGGAAGTAGAGCTCGCGCGGCGTGCCGACTTGCGAGAACAGGCCGTCGCGCATGACGGCTACCTGGCTGGCGAAGGACAGCGCCTCGGCCTGATCATGGGTGACCAGGATGGTGGTGATGCCCGCATCCTCCAGAAGCTCGGCCACAGCTTTGCGCATCGAGGCGCGCAGGCCGGTGTCGAGCGCCGAGAACGGCTCGTCGAGGAGCATCAGCCGGGGTTTCATCGCCATGGCGCGGGCAAGCGCGACACGCTGCTGCTGGCCGCCGGAAAGCTCGTGCGGACGGCGCTTCAGGATCGCCTTGTCCAGCCCGACGATATAGGCGAGCTCGACAATGTGCTCGGCGCGCTTCTCGGCGCTTCGGGGCATGCCGAAGCCGATGTTGTCGGCGATGGTGAGATGCGGGAAGAGGGCGCCGTCCTGCGCCACCACGCCGATGCCGCGGCGATGCGCCGGCACCGCCGCCCCGCCATTGGCGAGCAGCTTGCCGTCGAGCGCGATGCGGCCGCGATCTGGCGCCTCGAAGCCGGCGATCAGCCTCAGCAAGGTGGTCTTGCCGCAGCCGGAGGGTCCGACGATCGCGGTGCGGCTGCCGCTTTCGACGGTGAGGTCGACGCCGGCAAGTGCTGCCACCGGCCCATAATGTTTTGCTACGTCGCGGAGCTCGAGGAAGCTCATCGGCCGGCCATCCGCTTTGACTGGACGTAGAGCACCCAGGTCATGGGCAGCGACATCGCCACCATGATCAAGGCGTAAGGGGCGGCCGAGGCGTAGTCGATCTCGCCGCTGTAGGACCAGAACGCCATCGCAAGGGTGCGGGTGCCGTTCGGCGCCAGCATCTGCGTGGCGGTCAATTCATTGGTGATGCCGAGCGCCACCATCGCCATCCCGGCCGCCGCGCCCGGCGCCGACAGCCGGATCGTGGTCGACCATAGCGCCCTGAGCGGCGGGCGGCCGAGGCTCGAGGCCGCGCGTTCGAGTTCCACCGGCGCCTGGGCGATCGAGGCGCGCAGGCTGACCAGCGCGCGCGGCAGGAACATCAGCGCATAGCCGAAAAGGATGGTGAAGAGCGTCTGATAGAGCGGCAAGGCGATGCGTACGGTGATGGTCACCAGCGCCAGCGCGACGACCACACCCGGCAGCGAGCCGACGATGTAGTTGCAGCTCTCGAGCAGGCGCTGCAGGCGGCCGGGCGCACGGATCGAGATCCAGGCCATGGGCATCGCGGCGACCGTGGCAAGCAGCGCGCCGGCGACGGCGAGGACCAGCGTCTGGCCGAGCGCCAGGCTGATCTCGTCCCAACGCCAAACGTCGGCGCCACCGGCAAGGAGCCAGCGGCCGACGGTCACAAAGGGCACGCCGAGCGTGAGCAGCGCAGTGCCGGCGGGCAGCAGCAAGCAAGGCAGCGTGGCGCGGCCGAGGGCGACACGCTGCTGCTGGCGCGCCGCCCCGGAGCCGACGCGGGCATAACGCTCCTCACCACGCACGATCACCTCCACGCCAAGCAGCACGAAGCAGCAGGCGACCAGCACGGCGGCGAGCATGTTCGCCGCCGCGCCGTTGAAGGTCGACTGGAATTGGTCGACGATCGCGGTGGTGAAGGTATCGAAGCGGATGAAGACATAAAGCCCGTATTCGGCAAGCAGGTGCAGGCCAACCAGCAGCGAACCGCCGCAGATGGCCAGCCTCAACTGCGGCAGCACGACACGCGCGAAGACGCGCCAGGGTCCGAGGCCCAGCGCTGCGGCGGCATCTTCCAGCGCAGGGTCAAGCCGGCGCAGCGCCGCTGCGATCGGCAGATAGAGGAACGGGAAATAGGCGATGACGGAGACGAGCACGCCGGCCCAGAGCCCGTGCAGGCCGGCGATCAGGCTGATCCAGGCGTAACTGTGGACGAAGGCCGGGATAGCCAGCGGCGCTACCGACAGCCACGACCACCAACGGTTGCCGGGAAGGTCGCTGCGCTCGGTCAGCCAGGCAAGCGCCACCGACAGCACGATGGCGATCGGGACGGCCAGGACGACAAGCAGGATGGTGTTGACCAGGAGCGCGCCGACGCGAGGCCGAAAGATCAGCGCCACCACCGTGTCCCATCCCGTCTGGATGCCCACCCAGACGATGAAGGCAAGCGGCAGGAGAGCGATCAGCGAGACGATGGCGGCCGCAAGCGTAATCCACGACGTGGACCGCCGGCTCTGCCTTGCGGCAGCCGGCGGCCCCGAATGCGTGAGGTCGATCGCGGACATCAGCCGGAATGCACCGCCTGGAGACGATCTGATGAACCGCGAACGCGGTCGGAAACGCAGATGATCGTCATCGACGAGGCCATCTCCAAAACAAAAGCGCTCCCGCGGAAAGCGAATTCCGGCGGGAGCACGGTCGGTTGTCCTTTTAGGACGAACGCGGACTAAAGCAAGCCGGCTTGCGTCATCAGGTCGATGACCTTCTTCGAGTTCAGGTGCGTCGGATCGATCTTGGGCGCCTGCAGATCGGCCAGCGGCACGAGCTTCGGGTTCGACATGGCATCCTTGCCGACCGCGTATTCATAAGAGGTCCCGGTTTTCAAAACCTCCTGGCCGGCCTTGCCGGTGACCCACTTCAAGAAAGCCTGGGCTTCCTTCGGATGCTTGCTCGAGGCCAGCACGCCGCCGCCAGAGATCGACACGAACGCGCCCGGGTCCTGGTTCTTGAAATAATGCAGGCCGACATTCTTGCTGTTCTCGCCGGTCTTCGCCTGGTCGCCGAAATAGTAGTAGTGGTAGATCACGCCGCCATCGATCTCCCCGGCATTGACCGCCTTCATCACCGTATTGTTGCCCTTGTAGGCGGTGAAGTTCTCCTTCATGGCCTTCAGCCAGTCGGAAGTCGCGGCTTCACCTTTGAGCTCGAGCATCGCGCTGACGATGGCCTGGAAATCGGCGCCGGACGGCGAGGCGGCCCACCGGCCCTTCCAGCTCGGATCGGCAAGGTCGAGCAGCGACTTGGGCAGTTGGCCTTCCTTGAGCTTGTCCTTGCTGTAGGCAAAGACGGTGCTGCGCGCGGCGACGCCCACCCATTTGCCGCTCGAAGGCTGGTATTCCTGCGGAACCTGAGCGAGGGTGTCGGCATCGACCGGCGCGAACAGGCCGGCCGCCTCGACCAGCGCCATTGCAGGCGAATTCTCTGTCAGGAACACGTCGGCCGGCGAGGCAGCACCCTCGGCGACGATCTGGTTGGAGAAATCGCTGTCGCCGCCGTTGCGCAGCGTGACCTTGATGCCGGTTTCCTTGGTGAAGCCCTTCGCCCATTCCTTGGCCAGGCTTTCATGCTGGGCGTTGTAGACGATGATGCCTGCATCCTCCGCCATGGCCGGTCCGGCAATCAGGCCGAGCGCCAGCGCGGCGGCGCCGGCAAGAGTGGAAAAGGCAGTTTTCATGGGCATCGTCCTCAAATCTGGAGACAGGGGTTCGGGCTCAGGCGCACCTATAAATACCTGATTACGATAGTCAACATTCCGGCCTGCTTCAATCGGTCGCCGTGCCGCAAACTTTCGTGATTTTCCGGTACTTTGGCTTGGACATTATTTCGCCGGACACGTAACAAACCAGGGCCGAGACGCGAACATCGGGGGTAAACTCTTGTGACCGGCAAGGACGAGGCCGAGCTTTCCCGGCTGCTCAGGGCCGCGATCGCGGGAGACGAAAGGGCTTACGCCGACTTTCTTCACCGGATAGCCGCTCTCGTTCGTGGCTTCGTCCGGCGCAAGATCGTCCAGGGCGGGGTCGACCCCGAGGATGTCGTGCAGGAAACCTTGCTGGCCATTCACGTCAAACGGCACACGTGGCGAGAAGACGCGCCGGTGCTGCCATGGGTCTATGCGATCGCCCGCTTCAAGCTGATCGATGCATTCCGCAGGCGCGGCCGTCGCATCGAGGTCGAGATCGACGAGATCGCAGAGACGTTCGCCGAGCCGGAAGCGGAGACGGTGAGCGAGCGCGACATAAACCGGGCCCTGGACGGCTTGCCGCCCTCGCAGCGTTCCGTGGTTTCCTCGATCTCGGTCGACGGCCATTCGATCGGCGAAACGGCGGTCAAACTCGGCATCAGCGAGACGGCGGTGCGCGTGTCGCTGCATCGCGGCCTTGCCGCGATCGCCAAAAGGTTCGGACGACGGTGACATGAGAACCGAGGACCTCATAAAGGCGCTCGACGCCGATGCCCGCAACAAGGCGATGCCGCTTGGCCTCGCCTGGTGGCTGGCCGTCGGCGTGGCGGTTGTGGTCGCGGCGGTGGTCTTTTTCATGACCATCGGTCCGCGCCCGGACATCATGCCGGCCATGCATGCGATGCGCTTCATGTCGAAGTTCGTCTTCACCTTGGCGCTCACGACCAGCGCATTCGCTCTGATCCGAGCCCTGTCGACGCCCGGTGCGGCGAGCAGGCGAGCGAAACTATGGACGCTCGCCGCGCCCGCGCTCGTCGTGATCGCGGTCATCCTGGAGCTTTTCGTCGTGCCGGAGGCGGACTGGGGCAGGCGGCTCGTGGGTTCCAACATGATGATCTGCATGAGCTTCATCCCGTTGATCGGCATCGGTCCCCTGGCGATCTTCCTCGGTATGCTGCGCTATGGCGCGCCGACGCGGCCGGTGCTGGCCGGCGCGGTCGCGGGCTTGCTCGCGGGCGGCTTGGCGGCGACCTTCTATGCCGCGCATTGCTTCGACGATTCGCCGCTGTTCGTCGCCACGTGGTATACGATCGCGATCGCTTTCCTCACCGCGCTCGGCGCGCTTGGCGGACGGTTTTTCGTCCGCTGGTAGGATTACACACCGATCCTTAATCATGCCGGCAATTGCTTTGCCGGTTAGCCGCGTGGCCGCCGCAGCTTACAACCATTCCTTAAAATCGATCCGCCAGGGTTGTGGCAGTTGCGCATGGGGTGGGATCGCATTGTGGCGTGGTTGAGTTGGAAAGGTCCGCGGGCCGGCAAGCGCGCTGTGCTCGCCTTGATGGCGGCAGGGCTTATCACCCTGATGGCATCGGTCCTGTTGCCGGCGCTGGAGCTCGGTGCGGACGCGCTGAAGTTCTGCCTGCAGATATCGGTCGCCGTCACCGCCGTGACGCTCTTTGTCTCGGCGCTGTTCATCCGCAGGATCATCGACGACCGCCGGCAGATTGCCGAGAGCGAGCAGCGCTTTCGCCGCGCGATGGAAGATTCGGCGATCGGCGTCGCCATCGTCGGCCTCGACGGCCGCATCCTTCAGACCAATCCCGCCTTCGCGGCGATGCTCGGCTACAGCCGGGCGGAAATCGAGGCGCTGACCTTCTTCCAGATCACGCATCCCGACGACCTGCAGATCGGCCGTGAGACGATGATCGCGCTGAAAGAAGGAAAGATCGATTCCTTTCATTTCGAGAAGCGCTACCTTAAGAAGGACGGCACTCCGGTCTGGGCGCAGCTTGCGGGCTCGGTCATTCGCGAAGACGAGACCGGCAAGCCGCTCTATCTTGTGTCGCAGATCGAGGACATCGATGCGCGCAAGCAGGCCGAAGCGCGCATCGCCGAAGCCGAGACGCGCTGGAATTTCGCGCTGACCAGCGCCGGACAAGGCGTCTGGAGCCTCGACATGCGCAAGGGCGGCACGACTTACTCCGAAACCTGGGTCAGAATGCTGGGCTATGAGGATGGCGAGCTGGACGGGGACCCCGACCGCTGGCTGACGATGATCCATCCGGACGACCGCCAAATTGTCGCCGACGCGGACCGGGCGCATCTTGCCGGCGAGACGGCCTTCTTCGAGGCCGAGTTCCGAATGCGCCACAAGGACGGCCATTGGGTCTGGATCCTCGACCGCGGCAAGGCGATCGAACGCGACGGCGAGGGCCGGCTGATCCGGGCGATCGGCAGCTTGACCGATATCACGGAGCGCAAGGAGGCCGAAGAACGGCGCAAGGTCTCGGCGGCGATGCTCGCCGACGAAAAGGAGCGGCTCAGGGTGACGCTGCAGTCGATCGGCGACGCGGTGATCTGCACCGATGCCGCCAACCGCGTCAGCTTCATGAATCCGGTCGCCGAAAAGCTCACCGGCATTGCCAGCGGCGAGGCGCTTGGCAAGGTGCTCGGCGATGTCTACTGGGCGGTCGACGAGGAAACCGGGCAGAGGATCGGCCTGACGCGAGCTTCGGCCGCCGACCGCCATCATTGCGATCAGAACGCCCGCGCCGTGCTCATCAGGCGCGACGACACGCGCTGCAGCATCCGCCAAATGGTGTCGCCGATCATGAACGACCACGACGAGTTCTGCGGGCTCGTCATCGTCTTCCAGGATTTCACCGACGCGCGCGCCCTGCAGCGCCAGCTCGCTTATGCCGCGGCCCATGACGCGCTGACCGGGCTCGCCAACCGCCCAAGCTTCATCCGCACGATGGAGGAGCTGGTCGATTGGTGCCGGTTGAATGGCGGCGAGCATCAGTTCATGTTCGTCGACCTCGACCACTTCAAGGCGGTCAACGACACTGGCGGCCACGCGGCGGGCGATGCGCTGCTGAAGCGCGTCGCCGACGCCATCCGCAACGTGCTCGGGCCGGAAGATATCGTCGCCCGCCTGGGCGGCGACGAGTTCGCGGTCATACTGAAATCGGGCGCGCCGGCGCGAGCGACGGTCGCGGCGCGTTGCATCATCGAAGCCATCCGCAACCTGGGCTTCAGCTGGGACGGTCGTCCGCATTCGATCGCCGCCAGCATCGGGCTTGCGCCGATCCGCGCCGGCTGCGGCGAGGTGGATGAGATCATCGCCCGTGCCGATGCCGCCTGCTATGCCGCCAAGGCGGCCGGCCGCGGCTGCGTTTCGGCAGCACCCGATGAAGTTTCGAAGGACGAGGCGGCACCGCTGCCGCTTGCCGCGGCATCCTGAACGCCGGCTGGGAGAGCGTTCAGTCGCGGGCGGCTCAGCGTGTCGGCACCGGATGATCGCCGCGATAGTCGTAGAAGCCGCGGCCGGTCTTGCGGCCGAGCCAGCCGGCCTCGACATATTTCACCAGCAGCGGGCAGGGGCGATACTTGGAGTCCGACAGGCCCTCATGCAGCACCTGCATGATCGACAGGCAGGTGTCGAGACCGATGAAGTCGGCCAGCTGCAGCGGTCCCATCGGATGGTTGGCGCCGAGCCGCATGGCGGTGTCGATGGCGTCCACCGTGCCGACGCCCTCATAAAGCGTGTAGATCGCCTCGTTGATCATGGGCAACAGGATGCGGTTGACGATGAAGGCCGGGAAATCCTCCGAAACGGTGATCGTCTTGTCGAGCCTGTTCACGAAGGTCTTGGCGGCCTCGAACGTCTGGTCCTCGGTGGCGATGCCGCGCACCAGCTCGACCAGCTTCATCACCGGCACCGGGTTCATGAAATGTATGCCGATGAAGCGCTCAGGCCGGTCGGTCTGCGCGGCGAGCCGGGTGATCGAGATCGAGGAGGTGTTGGTCGCGAGAATCGCCTCCGGATTGAGCTGCGGGCAGAGTTGGGCGTAAATCTTGCGCTTGACCGTCTCATCCTCGGTCGCCGCCTCGATGACGAGGTCGGCGGCGGCGAGATCGGCCATGGCGGACGCCGATGAGATGCGGGCCATCGCCTCGTTGCGCGCCTTCTCCTCGAGCTTTCCCGAACCGACCTGACGGGCCATGTTGCCGCTGATGGTGGCGATGCCCTTCTCGACCCGGTCGGGCGAGATGTCGTGGATCAGGACCTTGTAGCCGGCCAGCGCCGAGACGTGGGCGATACCGCCCCCCATTTGACCTGCGCCGACAATGCCGATCGTCTCGATCTTGCTCATTACCCCAATCCCGTCTGGAGCATTTCCGCTTCTGCGAGGCACGGAAGCGCTCCCTTCTCTTGTTTCCCGCAATTCCGGACGCAAAGTGGCTCGGCACTTTCCTGGAATTGCCTTTTTTGTTTATCGCAATTCCGCAGGGAAAACCGCTATGGACTTTTCCTGGAATTGCGCAAGCCTTTACCGGCCTGCTTTTTGTGCAGTGCAAACTAAAAGGGCGGGGCGACTTCGTCTACCCCACCCTTCGGATTTTAATATGCCAGAGCAGAAAGCGTCAAAGCGCCTTTTGCAGCTCCGGCAGGATGACGAAGAGATCGCCGACGAGACCGTAATCGGCAACCTGGAAGATCGGCGCTTCCTCGTCCTTGTTGATGGCGACGATGACCTTGGAATCCTTCATGCCGGCAAGATGCTGGATGGCGCCGGAGATGCCGACGGCAATGTAGAGATCGGGGGCAACCACCTTGCCGGTCTGGCCGACCTGCCAGTCGTTGGGCGCATAGCCCGCATCGACCGCGGCGCGAGAGGCACCGACAGCGGCGCCGAGCTTGTCGGCGACCGGCAGGATGACTTCCTGGAACTTCTCCGACGAGCCGAGTGCACGACCACCCGAGATGATGATCTTGGCCGAGGTCAGCTCGGGACGGTCGTTCTCGGAGAGCTTGTTCTCGACGAAGGAGGAGAGGCCGGGATTGGCGGCGGCGTTCACCGTCTCGACCGGGGCCGAGCCGCCCTCTGGCGCCCCTTGGAAGGAGGCGGTGCGCACGGTGATCACCTTCTTGGCGTCGGTCGACTGCACGGTCTGGATGGCGTTGCCGGCATAGATCGGCCGCTTGAAGGTGTCGGGCGAGACCACCTCGATGATCTCCGAGACCTGCGCGACGTCGAGCAGGGCCGCCACGCGCGGCGCGACGTTCTTGCCCGCTGAGGTGGCGGGGGCGACGATCGCGTCATAGGAGCCGGCGAGCGAGACGACGAGCGCAGCCAGCGGCTCCGCCAGGCGCTCGGAGAGCTCGTCGGCCTCGGCCAGCAGGACTTTGCGAACACCCTTCAGCTTGGCGGCCGCGTCGCTTGCCGCCTTGGCGCCTTTACCGGCGACCAGCACATCGACATCCGAGCCGATCTGCAGGGCCGCCGCGAGCGCCTTGGCGGTCTGGTCGGAAAGGCTTGCGTTGTCGTGTTCGGCGATGAGGAGAATTGCCATTTTCCTGTTCCTTTCCTGACCGCTTAGAGCACGCCGGCTTCGTTCTTGAGCTTCTCGACCAGCTCGGCGACACTCTTGACCTTGACGCCCGCCTTGCGGCCGCCGGGCTCCTCGGTCTTGATCACCCTCAGGCGCGGCTTGACGTCGGCGCCGTAGTCGGCCGGGCTCTTTTCGTCGAGCGGCTTCTTCTTGGCTTTCATGATGTTGGGCAGCGATGCATAGCGCGGCTGGTTCAAGCGAAGGTCGGCGGTCACGATCGCCGGCATTTTCAGCTCAACCGTCTGCAGGCCGCCGTCGACCTCACGCGTCACCTTGGCATGATCGCCGGCGAGCTCGATCCTGGAGGCGAAGGTGCCTTGCGCCCAGCCGAGCAGCGCCGCCAGCATCTGGCCGGTCTGGTTGCTGTCGTCGTCGATCGCCTGCTTGCCGAGGATGACGAGGCCGGGCTTCTCGGCCTCGACCACGCCCTTCAACACCTTGGCCACACCCAGCGGCTCGGTCTGCTCGTCGGTCTTGACCAGGATGGCGCGATCGGCGCCCATGGCGAGCGCGGTGCGCAGCGTCTCCTGCGCCTGCTGCGGGCCGATCGAGACGACGATGATCTCCTCGGCCTTGCCGGCTTCCTTGATCCGGATCGCTTCCTCGACCGCGATCTCGTCGAACGGGTTCATCGCCATCTTGACGTTGGCAAGCTCGACGCCCAGTCCGTCGGCCTTGACCCGGACCTTGACGTTCGCGTCCACAACCCGCTTCACGGGCACAAGGATCTTCATTTTCCTGTCACCTCTCCTGAGATAGTCGGGCGCGCTATAGCAGTGTGCGCCTTGTCAGAGTTGTCGAAAGCCGACATTCCGGGCGGAATTCTGGTCTCCAACGGCCAAGAAGCTGTTCCACCCCGATGTTTCGGTTGAGCATGATCGTTCCGAAAAGCGGTTCCCACTTTTCGGGATCATGCTCTGTGGTGGCGTTCCGTAGTGGCGGCAATCCGGCGCGTCAATATGCACGTCGCACTCAAATCGGTTCAGTCTGGCGGTGACGCCGCGCCGCGGCCCCATCGAGGCGCCGTCTGTGCCGGCGCCTCGGGCGCTGGTCCGGGCTCGATCGGGAGAGGGACGTTCTGGACCTTCGGCGTCGGGTCCGGCTCGCCGTCTGCGCCGGCAAGCAGCGGCACGCCGCGGCTGCGCAGCACCAGGACGAGAACGGCGCCGGCAATGATGCCGCCGATGTGGCAGGCCCAGGAAATCTGATCCTCTCCGCCGGCGGCAAACATCACGATCTGGAACAGGATCCAAAGGACGAGCGGGATGAAGGCCGGGATGCGCAGAGGAATGCGCGCAAAGACCAATACCCACACCTTAACCCTCGGATAGAGGATCAGATAGGCCGCCACCACGCCGGCGATGGCGCCGGAGGCGCCGATTAGCGGCACCTGGGAATCCCAGCCGACCAAGCCTTGAAAGAAAGCGCCCGCCGCCGCGCAGGCGAGGTAGAAGATCAGGTAGCGTATGTGGCCGAGCGCGTCCTCGACATTGTCGCCGAACACCCACAGGAACAGCATGTTGCCGCCGAGATGGAAGATGTCGGCATGCAGGAAGGAATAGGTGAGATAGCTGAGGCTTTCGGGAATGACGACGAATTCGGGCGACAGCTCCACCTTGTCATGGACGACAGAGGGGATGAAGCCGAGGCCAAGCACTGCGGCATTGGTGAAGCTCTCGCCGCCAAGCGTGGTCGCGAGATAGACCAAGGCATTCGCGGCGATCAGGCCGATCGTCACATATTGCAGGCGGATGTGGCGGAGCCTGTTGGTGTCGTAGAGCGGGATGAACATCGGACCCTCCCGCCATACCCGGTTGTCAGCGGTTCTTGCCGGGAACCCATAGCACGTCGGCAATTCCGTTGTCATTGACCGCCCGGGCGGCGACGAACAGGAAGTCGGAGACGCGGTTGACGTATTTCAGCGCTTCGCGGTTGACGTGCTCGGCCGGGTCCTGCGCCAGCGCCACCATGAGGCGCTCGGCGCGCCGTGTTACGGTGCGCGCAAGATGCAGGGCTGCCGCGGCAGGCGTGCCGCCGTTCAGCACGAAGGATTTCAGCGGCTGCAGGTCCTTGTTGAGAGCATCGATGTCCTTTTCGACGCGCCCGGTCTGCGCGGCGACGATGCGCAGCGGCTCGTAGCCGAGCGGTTTGCCGTTGTCCGGCACCGCAAGGTCGGCGCCGAGGTCGAAAAGATCGTTCTGGATGCGGGAGAGCATGGCGTCGATCGCCGGATGATCGGTTGCGGTGTGGACGCGCGCCATGCCGACGCAGGCATTTGCTTCGTCCACGGTGCCGTAGGCTTCGACGCGCAGATCTGACTTCAGGCGCCGCTCGCCGCTGCCCAGACCGGTGGTCCCGTCGTCGCCGGTACGGGTATAGATCTTGTTGAGCTTGACCACGTTCTCCTCCCGGCCCGTTACTTACGGGTGAAGTAGACGGTCAGCATGATGAGCACCAGAGCTATGAACTGCAGCAGCACGCGGGCCTGCATCAGCTTGTTGGAGGTGAAGCCGGAGCCGCCGCGCATCATGTTGACGAGGCCGCGGATCAGCACGACCACGACGGCAGCCATGACGACTATGGCGAGGATGTTGAAGACGGTTGCCATGGGGCTGGCTCCAGTTGGGTTTCGGTCAGGCCCGCCTGGCGAGCACGCGGTAGAGCATCGAGGCCGGCAGGATGCGCTTAAGCGCCACGCCGATTCTGGCCGGCACCGTTACCACATAATGCGGGTGGGGGCGCTGTGACAGAAGCGCGTGGCGCAAGGCAGCATGGACCACCTCAGGTCCGGGCTTCAGACGCGAGACGCTGCCGCCGGCCTTGAGCCGCGCGAGCTGCGCCTGGTAGTCGGCGCGGTGAACGGAGTTCTCGACGTCGATGTTCTTCAAGAACCATACCAGGCCGTTGCTGGCGATCTTCGAGGTCACCGGCCCCGGCTCGATCAACGAGACATGAATGCCGCTGCCTTCGAGCTCCTGGCGCAGGCAAAGCATCAGGCCTTCGACGGCATGTTTCGACGCCGAATAGGCGCCGCGAAAACGGACCGGGGCGAGCCCCAGGATCGAGGAGCAGTGGACGAGGCGACCGTGCCCCTGGCGGCGCATGACCGGCACGACGCGGCGGGTCAGGTCGTGCCAGCCGAAGAAATTGGCTTCGAACTGCTCCCGCAGCGCTTCGACCGGCAGGTCCTCGACGGCACCGGGTTGCGCGTAGGCGCCATTGTTGAACAGCGCGTCGAGCGTGCCGCCCGTGCGCTCCAGCACGGCCTCGGCCAGGGCGGCGATGGACTCGGGCTCGCGGTAGTCGAGATAGAAGGCTTCGATGCCCTCCGCCTCGAGCGCGGCGATGTCGGCCGGTGCGCGAGCCGTGGCGAACACGCGCCAACCTTCCGCCTTCAATGCCCGCGCGCAATAGGCGCCTATGCCGGAGGAGGTGCCGGTGACGATGATGCTGCGCAACTGTTCAGCGGTGGGCAACGTTGTCGGACCTGGGGTTGCCATTTGCCGCAATCCCTTCCCATATTCGCGGCGTCGACACAATCGAGCGGAGCGCGGGTCCTTGCTCAGGAATATCGTCGCGGTCAAGCGCGTGCTCTACGATGCGATCGGCCATTTCACCACCGACGACGGCTGGGCAATGGCCAGCCATCTGGCGATCACCTCGCTGATGGCGCTGTTTCCGTTCCTGATCTTCGCAACGACGTTGGCCAGCTTTCTCGGCGCGCGCGCCTTCGCCGACACGGCCGTGCATCTGGTCTTCGACACCTGGCCGGAGCAGATTGCCAAGCCGATCGCGCGCGAGGTGCAGAATGTGCTCACCGTGCGGCGCAGCGACCTCCTGACCTACGGCGTGCTCTTAGCCGCGTACTTCGCCTCGAACGGCATCGAGGCGCTGCGCACCTCGCTCAACCGCGCCTATCGCGTTACCGAGACGCGCGGCATCATCCATCGCCGGGTGCAGAGCATCGTCTTCGTGCTGATCGCAACGGCCTGTTTTCTCGCCGTCAGCGTGCTTCTGGTGCTCGCGCCCCTGCTCGCGCGGCTGGCCGAGGCGCATCTGGAATGGATCAAGCCCTATATGGGCACGATCACCATATGGCGTTACGTGATCGCCTCGACGGTCATCGTCATCGGCCTGTTCGCGGTGCATATCTGGCTGCCGGCCGGCAAGCGCCGCTTCGTTTCCATCGTTCCGGGCATCGTCTTCACGCTGGTCGCGTGGCTGGCCGGCTCGACCATCTTCGCCACCTATCTCGACCATTTCTCGTCCTATGTGACGACCTATGCGGGGTTGGCCTCGATCATGATCGCGGTGGTGTTCCTCTACATCATCTCGGCCATTTTCATCCTTGGCGGCGAGCTCAATGCCGCGATCAGCCGCTATCTCGAGGCGCGCGCCCGCGTGGGTTGAGCTCTGTCCTGACGGGCGGTCGCGAGCCCGACGCCCAAAGTGGCGATCGCCATGCCGGCGATCTGCAGCAGAGTGAGCTCTTCGCCGAACAGAGCCCACGCGATGACGGCGGTTACGGCGGGCACAAGATAGAACAGCGATGCGACCTTCGACATCTCGCCGTCCCTGATCATCACCATCAACAGGAAGATGGCGCCGAGAGACAGCACCAGGACCAGCCATGCCATGGCAAAGATGAGCTCGCCGCTGACGGTGATGGTGCGCGTCTCGAAGGCGAGCGACCCCAGGATCGTGACGACCGAGCCTCCGACATACTGCCACATGGTCGCCGAGACGAGGTCGCCGCCGGAGGCGAAGCGCTTTTGCCAGATCGTACCAGCGGCCATGCCGAGCACCGAGACCAGCGAGGCCGTCAGCGTTGCCGCGGTAACACCGCCGCCAATCATGCCGAGCTTCGGCCACAGCACGATGACGACGCCCAGAAGCCCGACGGCAAGTCCCGCCCAATGGCGCGGCAGGATCGCCTCGCCGAGAAATTTGCCGGCGAGCACCGCCGTGATCAGCGGCTGCAGGCCGACGATCAGCGCCGAAAGCCCGGCCGGCATGCCTCTGTGGATCGCCCAGAAGACGCCGCCCAGATAGACGCCGTGCATTAGGACGCCGGCCACCGTCGCATGAAGCGCCTCCTCGCGGGTGGCCCGTCGCGAGCCGATAAGGACGGTCAGTCCCGCAAACAGGATCGCCGCCAGCACGAAGCGGATGGCAAGGAAGGTGAACGGCTCCGCCCATGGCATTGCATAGCGCGCGCCGATGAAGCCGGTCGCCCACAGAACGACGAAAGAGGCGGGGATGAACCGCTTGATGCTGTGCATTGGAAGGAGGGCTCTGGCTGCGCGTGAAAAGTTGATGTCGGCAATTGCTCTAATGCCGATCAATTCGGCAAGCAAAACGAAACGGTTGATCCATAAGCTCATCCGAATTCAACAAACGGTGCCAAGAGGGGCATGGCGTTAAGGCACGCCATGAGCAGGCATGCTTTTGCATCTCGGGACGACATGGCTGCTGTTCGCGGTCGCCACCGTCGCGGTCTTCGGATTCTTCTTCGGCACCGCGCTCGATGCCATCATGAAGGACGACGGCTTCGGCTCGACCGGCAACACGCTGCTCTTCACGCTGGGCTTCTTCGTTGCGGTGATGATCGCCAACGAGCACGGCATCACCTTCCGGGATATCAAGCTAGCTGTGGCATGGGGATTGAGCGGCGCCTTCGTCTTCATCAGCGTGATGGCGCTGATCAAGGCCGGACTGGCTCGCTTGTAGTCAAAGCCCAACCAGCCGCATGACATCCTGCGGCGACACGCCTGCCTGCCTGAGTGCGGCAAGGCCGGTGTCCTTGAAACTCTTGGACAGCTTGCGGCCGTCCGAGCCGAGGATCAGCCGATGGTGGAAGTAGCGCGGTGCGGGCAGACCGAGCAGGTCCTGCAACAGGCGCTGCACGCTGGTCGCCGCGTAAAGGTCCTGACCACGCACGACATGGCTGACGCCCTGCAGCGCGTCGTCGACGACGACTGCGAGATGGTAGCTGGTCGGGTTATCGCGGCGCGCCACGACGACGTCGCCCCAGGCCTGCGGCGTTGCGTCGACCGTGTGCGTCGCGGCCATAGCCTCGTCAGTGAACTCGACCCATGACAAGGCGCCCGGCACGCGTGCCATTGCTGCCTCGATGTCGAGCCGCCAGGCAAAAGGCGTGTTCTCGGCAATGCGCCGCCTGCGCTCCTTAGACGGAAGTGCCTTGTCGAGCGGCGGGTAAAGCGGCACGCCGTCGGGGTCGCGCGGCCAGTCGCGGCCGCGTTTCTCGGTCTCGGCAATGAAGGCGCGGATCTCGCCGCGGCTCATGAAGGCGGGATAGACGAGTTCCTCGGCGATCAGCCGGTCGAGCACGGCCCTGTATTCGGAAAAATGTTCGGACTGGCGCCGCACGGGCTCTTCCCATTCGAACCCCAGCCATTCCAGGTCGCGGAATATGCCGGCCTCGAATTCCGGCGTGCAGCGGATGACATCGATGTCCTCGATGCGCAGCAACAGCCGTCCTCCCGCCCGCGCCGCCATTTGCCGGTTCAGCAGGGCCGAATAGGCATGGCCGAGATGCAACTCGCCATTGGGGCTCGGCGCGAAGCGGAATGTCAGGAGCGTCATGTCTCGGACGGCATTCGGGTTGAAAGGCGCTTCCGCCGGTTGATAGTTAGCATCAATTGCCACTTCATGAGCGCCCTGGGAACAAGCAAACGTGCAACGCATCGCCTCGCTCGACGACATTGCGGCAGGACTCGACGCGCTCTGCCTGCTCGATCCACGGCTGGAGAAGGTACGCGGCATGGCCGGCGAGGTGCCGCTGAGGCTCTCCGAGCCGGGATTCGGCAGCCTCGCGTCGATCATCGTCTCGCAGCAAGTGTCCCGCGCCAGCGCCGATGCCATTTTCGGCCGGCTGATCAGGCTGGTCGATCCGCTGACGCCGGAAGGCATCCTTTGCGCCGGCGAGGATATTTTCCGCGAGGCCGGCCTGTCGCGGCCGAAGCAGCGCGGGCTGATCGCCATCGCGCGAGCCGTGGCCGGCGGGCTTGACCTCCACCATCTCTGCTCGCTCGACGCCGACGAGGCGATCGCGGCGATGACGGCGGTGCCGGGCATCGGACCGTGGACGGCGGAGTGCTACCTGCTGTTCGCCGCCGGCCACCCCGATGTGTTTCCCGCGCGCGACGTCGCGCTGCAGACGGCGGTCGGCCATGCCCTGGGCATCGACCCTCGTCCGCCGGAGAAAACTCTGATTCGACTGGCCGAATCATGGAGCCCGTGGCGAGGGGTCGCGTCGCGGCTTTTCTGGGCCTACTATCGGGAATTGAAGGGCAGGGACGCGGCGCCACCTGTCGAGATGGCCGAAAAAGCATGAAAATCATGCGTTTTTGAACGTTTCGCCGAACGACAATCCGCTTCACATCCCTGTCATGTCGGGCTTACAGTATCCGTGGCGTTCGGTTTGGAACGAAGGAGGCCAACTACGTGACGGTTGCCGTATCTCCGGATGGGCTTCCCGCGCTGGTGCTGAATGCGGATTACCGTCCGCTCAGCTATTACCCCCTGTCGCTCTGGTCGTGGCAGGACGCCATCAAGGCTGTCTTCCTCGACCGGGTCAATATCGTCGCCGAATACGAACACGCCGTCTCCTCGCCGACCTTCTCGATGAAGCTGCCGAGCGTGGTGAGTCTGAAGGCCTATGTGAGGCCGTCGCGGCATCCCGCCTTCACCCGCTTCAACGTCTTTCTGCGCGACCGCTTCCAGTGCCAGTATTGCGGCACGACCGACGATCTCACCTTCGACCATGTCATCCCGCGCCATCGCGGCGGGGCGACGACCTGGGAGAACGTCGTGGCCGCCTGCTCGCCCTGCAATCTCAGGAAAGGCGGCATGATGCCGGCGCAGGCCAAGATGTGGCCGCTGCAAAAACCCTATCAGCCGACCGTGCACGATCTGCACAATAACGGCCGCCTGTTCCCGCCCAACCATCTGCATGAAAGCTGGATGGATTATCTCTACTGGGATGTCGAATTGGAGCCGTAGAGTTCGGCACAATCGACCGGCCATGCAACGACAAATTGCCGATCTTCGGCGTTGCCCTCATCCGGCTGGCGCCACCTTCTCTCCGTTTAGTTACGGGGAGAAGGAATTGTGCGCCGCGACGTCGCCCATTCTGCACGTCGATCATTGACGAAGCCATTGATGACGGCCTCTTTTCTCCCCGTCACTACGGCTGTGTAGCTCAGTCGCGCGCGAGCGCGCAGCGTAAGGCGACGGCGGCCAGGATGAGGCTAGCGATGGCGTTCCAGCCGGCGAGCGACAGGCCGAGAATGCGAAGCGCGGCCTTGTCGCAGGAGGGCGGCACGAACTTGTCCAGCGCATCGAGCACGCCCTTGCCGCCGGTGTCGACCGGACCGGCGCTGGCCGTGCAGTCGGCGGGGCCAGGCCACCACGCCCACTCGACGCCCGAGTGGTAGACGCCGAGATAGAGGCCATAGAGCATCAACAGGCCACCGATCGCCAGCAGGCCGCGCGTCAACCAGGCCGGCGCGCGCAGCATCGAGGCAGCGGCCGCGACCAGCATCAGCGGCGCGCCGATATAATAGGGCGTGCGCTGCTCCAGGCAGAGATGGCAGGGAATGTAGCCGCCGATATACTGGAAGGCGAGCGCCGAGCCGACCGTCGCCGCCATGGCGACGGCCAGGAACAGCGCGGCACGCGTCCGCTGGCGTCCAGTGTCGGCGGTCATGGTCGCTGTCATCGGTCGTGATCCGTTCGCTTGGCACCTAAAGCGCGTCGCGCAGAAATGAATTCAGGCGCCGCGCTTGAGTCTTGTTTCGATGCATGTCGTTCTCCCAAAACCGCTGCGCACTTTTGGCCGACATGCATTATCCGTGAGCGTATCTGACCGCGATATAGAGCAAAATAAGGGCAGCGGCGCCGGCGCTGACGATCATGCCCAGCCGTTTCTCGATGAACTCCCTGATCGACTCGCCGTAGCGGCGCAGCAGCCAGGCAAGCAGCAGAAAACGCGCGCCGCGCGCAACGATCGCCAGCCCGATGAACAGCAGGAGGTTGACGCCGATGACGCCCGACAGGACCGTCACGACCTTGATCGGCGGCAAATGCGCCGCGCCCGAGGTGATCAGCATCAGGACGATGAAGCCGACGCCGGATGAGGTCCGCAGCTGCTCGAACTCGTCATACTTGCCGTAGAATTCCAGAATCGGCTTGGCGACCGCCTCGTAGGCGTAGTGGCCGATGAACCAGCCGGCGACGCCGCCGAGCACCGAGGCCACCGTAGCCACCAGCGCGTAGCGATAGGCGCGCTCCGGCTTGGACAGCGCCATCGGCAGATAGAGCACGTCGGCCGGCACCAGAAAGACCGAGCTTTCGACGAAGGCGATGAAGGCCAGCCACCATTCGGCCGATTTCCTCGCCGCCAGGGACATGGTCCAGTCGTAAAGTCCGCGAAGCATCGGCTCTCCTGAAAAGCGCGCAGTGGTTTTGGCCACCGGGTGGCAGGAAGACAAGGTTCCAAAGCGCCGCATCCACCCTTCGGGATCCGAAGCGCCTCAACGCATCCCCTGTCTAGAAAGATTTTCCGCGCCGCACAATGGCGGGACGTTCACGAGACTGAAAGGCATGGCCGGGTGCAGTCAGCGCCTGCAAATCGGCAACAGGCCAGTTGACGAAAGCCCATCCGCCCGTATAGTCCGCGCCCATCCAGGCCGCCCGGCCTGAGCCCCTATGGCGGAATTGGTAGACGCGCTCGACTCAAAATCGAGTTCCGCAAGGAGTGCTGGTTCGATCCCGGCTAGGGGCACCAATTGGTCTCTTTGACCATCAACCAGGCAGTTGCCGAAGTGACGGAGCTTCATGGGCTGGCCAACCGCTTCACAGGGCTACCGGCCGGTTACAAAGCATCACTGCGCCTGTACCTCTCTAAGGTTCGACGACGGAAGATCAGCCAGCCAAGGCTACACGCCAGTCCGACGTTCAGCAGCGCCAAGCCAGCGAGAGCTGCTAGAGTGCCGTGAGCGCCCACATGCTCCAACAATAGCGCTCCGACAGACGGCGCTGCTGCTTGAGCGATCAAGCTGGGCATGGCAAGTCGCCCCATCAGTCTCGCGTATCCCGACGGACCGAACAGAGCGAGCGGCAGCGTGCCTCGCGCTATCGTTTCGAGGCCGATGCCTGCACCGTAGAACGCCAGCGCCACAGGCACCACCGGAACCGCGACCCAGAGCGCACCAATGCCGATGGCGACGAAGCTCACCGACGCGAACTTGGTCCAGATGGGATGATGGTAGCGGGCGATGATCATCTCGACGGCACGCGCCGACACCTGAGCGGGGCCGACCAGTGCTCCGAGCCCAACGGCAGCGGCGAGCGCCATGCCGCTGGCCTGCAAGATGGTGAGGAGATGAACTGACACCGTCGACGAAATGACCGCCGCCAAGGTCAGCGTGGCAGCCAGGACGACCATGATCGGAACTGCGGCCGGCTGAACTGGGGTGCCAACCTGCTCCTTTCCAGGCCGATCTGTGACGCTCGGCAGCGGCGCCCGACGCGGCAACATTCCGAGATAGAGAGGCAGGGCGAAGAACAACTGCACCGAAGCATAGACGAGGCATGTGCCGCGCCAGCCCGTCTCGCCCATCAGGAAGGCCGAGATCGGCCAACAGAACGTGCTGGCGAAGCCGCCGAACAGCGAAAGGGTTGTGATGGCCGAGCGCGCGCTATGTCCGTAGAGCCGGCCGAGGGTCGCGAAAGCGGCATCGTACAAGCCCGCCCCCATTCCAAGCCCAACAACGAGCCATGCTGCGATGTAGGCGGCAAGGTTCGGCGAGGCAGCGAGCCCGATCTGGCCGATGCCGATGCAGCCGGCGCTGAACGCAAGAACGTTCCGGCCGCCGTGGCGCTCAATGGACGAGCCGACGCGAGGTGAGATCAGCCCGGCGACGAGCAGGCCAAGCGACAATCCACCCACGACCCAAGGCAGCGGCCAGCCGGTGTCGGCGGCGACCTTTGGTGCAATCACCGCCGGCAGGTAATAGGTGGACCCCCAGGCCATGATTTGGGTCAGGCCGAGGACGGTGATGATCGTTCGGCGACTGCGTTCCATCGGGCGTGATGCGATTAGGCTGCCACCCCGCACCCGCAGCCACCCTTGCCAGCGGCCTTCGCTTCAGCATCGGCGAGACAACAGGCGTCAGCCTCGGAAGAAGCGGGACCACCACAGCATCCGCCAGCGGTCGCGCGTATGGTCGACTGGGGAACCGTGCAGACGCCGGTTTCGGGTAGCACCAGTTGCACCGCATCCGCAGCCGCCATGTCGTCAGCGAGGGCTGCCGCGACCGACCGCACCTGTTCATACCCGGTCAGCAGCAAGAAGGTCGGGGCGCGGCCGTAGCTCTTGATGCCGACAGTGTAGAAGTCGGGCTCGGGGTGGCTCAGTTCGCGATGGCCGTGCGGGGGGACGTCGCCGCAGGAGTGCTCGTTGGGGTCGATCAGAGGCCCCAGCGCCTTTACGCCCTCAAGCCAGGGGTCGAGATCAAGCCTAAGCTCGCGCGTAAGGGACAGATCGGGCCGCTGGCCAGTCGCTGCGATGATGCGGTCGAAAGGCCCGAGCATTTGTAGGCCATCCTTCGTCTGACCTTCGACTGCCAGGCGGCCGTTTGAGCTGCGGATGGCCAGCGTTGCGAACCCAGTGACGAGCTTTGTGCGCCCGCTCTCCGCAAGTTCGCGAACGTCAGAACCAAGCTCGCCACGGGCAGGCAGTTGATCCAAGTCTCCACCGCTGTAAATGCGAACCAGATCGGTCCCGCGTGTCGCCCAGACAAAAGCGGTTCCCGGCTCAACCGCAGCCAGCCTATCGAGATCGAGCAGGGCATTGGCGGCCGAATGACCCGAACCGACAACAAGCGTGGCGCGGCCGGCATAAAGGGTGCGGTCGCGGCCGAGAATGTCGGGAATGCCATAGGCAATCTTGTCTGCGAACTCCGCTTCGCCCTCCGCCGGGACACCACCGGCCCCAAGTGGATTTGGCGTCTGCCACGTGCCTGAGGCGTCAATGACGGCCCGTGCACTGTCGCGCCTGATGCCTTCCCCGGTTTCGACCACCAGCATGAACGGTCGCGCCTTTCGATCTTTGCTCAAGACCTTGTCTGCGCCCCAGCGCGAAACGGCAATCACGCGCGCACTGGTTTCGATGGACGAGGAGAGTTCAGGGAGCCTTGCTAGCGGCTCGAGGTAGCGGGCAATCAGTTCATCAGCGGTGGGGAACGCCTCGGGCTTGGGCATCGCCCAGCCGCTCTCCTCAAGACGCTTTCGGGCCGCCTGATCAACACAGTAGCGCCAAGGCGTGAACACCCGGACATGGCCCCAGTCCTTGAGATTTGTGGCGATGCCAGCGCCGGCCTCATAGACCTTCACCGGGAGCCCCCTTTGGATGAGCTGGACGGCAGCCGCCAAGCCGACCGGGCCGGCTCCGATGACGGCGACAGGGAGGGCGTCAGGGTCATTCATTGACATTTTTTCCATCCTTCCGGGATCATCGAAATACGATGCAAAAAAAGAGGCTATGCCGCCGCGTCGCTCTCCGTCGCGCCGCAAGCTGCGTCAGCACAGCACTCGTCAGCCAGGAAGCCGATCAAGTCGCGCATGATAGGATAGTTGGCCCGGCAGATGAGGGTCGTCGCCTGACGCTCCTGCGTCACGAGGCCGGTCAGAATGAGGCGATGCAGGTGATGGGACAGCGTCGAGGCCGCGATGCCAAGGGTGTCTTGCAAGTACCCCACCGGCCGGCCAGCTTCGCCGGCTCTGACCAGTGTGCGATAGAGCTTGAGCCGTGTCGGGTTGCCGATGGCTTCGAGCTGTTTTGCGGCTTATTCGAGTTTCATGGAAATAGACTGCACCCTCCGCCGCCGCCGGTCAACTCCTATTTCGACAATGATCGAAATACGGTCAGACGAGTTCCAATGCCTCGGCAGCAAGCCGTCGCGGAAGGTCAGCGGACATGGTGCCAAGGCTCCATTGGGATTGAGGTCGTCAGCATTTGCAGGTCACCGACACCCTACCGCATATTCCCCGTGTGCCCCTGGGAGTAGCGCCCCGGCTGCGGCCACACCGTCAGGCCGTGCGGCTCGACGCCGACGCGGATCTTCGTGACAGCGCCGGACGTCGTGTCGATCATATAGACCTCGCTGTCGAAGCGGCCGGAGAGCCAGAGCTGCTTGCCGTTGGCGCTGACATTGCCCATGTCCGGGCTGCCGCCGCCGGGGATCGGCCATTGGGCGACGACCGAGCGCGTCGCGAAGTCGATCACCGTCACGCTGCCCGGCCCGTCGGCGCGGCCTTGCTCCATTTTGTGCGAGCCGCGATTCGACACATAGAGCCGCTTGCCGTCGCGGCTGACGACGAAGCCATGCGCGCCAATGCCCGTCGGAATGAAGCCGATCTCCTTGAAGCTGTCGCCGTCGATCAGGAAGACGCCGTCATTCATCATATCGGCGACGTAGAAGACCTTGCCGTCGGGCGAGAGCCTTATGTCCTGCGGCATGCCCATCTTCGACAGGTCGAGATGGCCGAGCACCTTGCGGTTCTTCAGGTCGATCTTGGCCAGTCCGCCGTCGCCATATTCGCAGGTGAAGATCGCATAGGAATTGTCGGCGGCGAAATCGGCATGGTTGATGCCGGGGCAGGCCGGCGTCGGGATGACGGCTTGCAGCGCCATGGTCCGCGGATCGCGCAAATCGAGCCGCCTCAGGGCCTCGTCCACGATGATGGCGGCGCTGCCGTCCGGCATGAAATACATGTTGTAAGGGTCGTCGACCGGCACCTGCTTGCCGGGCTTTCCGGTCGTCGGGTCGATCGGCGTCAGGCTGCCGTTCTTGCCGGTGCCGTTATTGGCCACCCAAAGCGTCTTCAGGTCCCAGGAAGGAACGACGTGCTGCGGCTTGCTGCCGACCGCAAACATGTCGACCTCCTTCAGCGTCGCCGGGTCGATGACGGAAACGCTGTTCGAGGAACGGTTGGGCACATAGACGCGCGGCAACGCAGCTGCCGCGGCTGGAGCCATATGGCCGGCGGTGGTGTGGCTGTAGATGTCGACGGGCGCGGGCTCGGAGCAATCCTCGGGGCAGGACTCGGCGAAGGCTCGCGCCGGGAGCATGGCGAGCAGGACAAGCGGCGCACTGAGGCGGGCGAAGCGCAGGAAGGGTTCGAACATCTGGATTGCTTTGTGAAGAAGGCATGGCGGCTCGGCCGCCGGATGCCATAGCCGGTGTGCGGCCTTTCATCTAGCGCCTTTTCAAGAGGCTCCGCATGCGATTGCGCAGGAGCCGCGCCATGTTGCGGGTCTCGCGGTAGAGATGGAGCTGCGAGGCCGCCTGGCGGGCCGGCCGGTCGGCGTCGGGCGTCAGGCCGACCACCAGCGTGCCCATCGGCTTGCGCTCCGTCCACAGGCGACTCATCACCGGATGGTCGGGCACCGCGCAGGAATCGGTCATGGCGACATTAGGATCATCGAGATGCTGCTTGGTCACCTCGATCATCAGCAGTGTGCCCGGCGAATAGGCCGAGAGCGTCTCGTCATACGCCGTCTTCCAGGTGTAGGCGACGCCCGCTTCGACGAAGACGACGAGAGAAGCGATCGTACGGCCGTCGAGCGTCAGTGTGTGGATGCGGCACATGTCGTGCTCGGCGAGCCTGTGCACCGCCTCGCGGGCGAAGGCGGCGCGGTAGCGGTCGATCGCCATGGCCGTGCGCTCGCGGCCCTTCCAGCCGGCCGCCTCCAGGGTCAGGAAGCTTTCGATGGCGTGGCGGATCTCTTCCGGTCCGCGCGCCACCACATGGTCCAGCTTGCCAAGGCCGGCGAGGCGCCGCTTCAGCCGGCGGAATTCACGGTAGTGATGCGCGCGCAACGAGGCCTTGAGGTAGTCGTCGCCGTCGGCTTCGCTCTCCAGCACCGGGCGCTCGGCCTTGCCGGTGACGACCAGGGTCAGGCCGCGGCTGTCGGCAAAGGAGGTGAGGAGGCTCGCCACCGGGCCGTCCAGCTTGATGTCGGGCAGCACGAAGACCTTCGGCAATTTGAGATGCGGCCTGGACAGCATCGAGAAGAAATCCTCGATGACGCCGACCGGATCGTCACGATCGACCAGCGGCGTGCCGAGCGGGCCGAACGGGCTCGACCATGTGCGCATGACCGGGACGCCGAGCGGAATTGCGGGGCGCTCGACCGAGAACGGCACAAGGAGCCGCAGCCGGTTGCGGAACTCGTCGCCGTCGCGGATCACCGCCAGCCGCACCTCGCGGTCCTCGAGCCTCGGCATGGCCGGCGCCAGGAAGCGCGGGTTGAAGAAGACGTTGGGCTCGATCGTGCGGGCGCTAAGATAGTCGAGCTCCTCGACCAGGTCGAAGCCGGCCGAGGCGGGATAGATCGCGAGCTTGCGCTCCGGCCGGTTGTTGGCGAACAGCTCGATATGGGCGGGATCGGCCTCCCTGACGAGGCCGGCAAGGCCCGACACCATGGCGCCGGCGGGCCCGCCGCTGGTCTCTTCAAGCAGCGGAATGGCGGCCATCAGGCGACTTCCTTGTTTGCGGGCACGAAAATCGCCATGACGATGCCGAGCTTGCGCCAGACGGTGAAGGACAGCGCGCCGGCCTCGAAGACCATGGCGAGGCTGGTGGCGATCGCCGCGCCCCAAAGGCCGAAGAGCGGGATCAGAACCACATTAAGAGCGATATTCAGCACGAGCGTCATGGCATATACGGCGGCGCAGATGTTCTGGTTGCCGCTCATGGTGAGCAGGCTTTCGCAGGGGCCGACGGCGCCGCGCGCGACGACGCCGAAGACCAGCAGGAAAAGCAGCGGATAGCCGGCGGTGAATTCAGGGCCGAACAGCACCAGCATCGGCTCGCCGAGCGCCAGCACCAGCAGCGCCATCGCGAGCGAGGGCCAGAAGGTCCAGGAGACGGTCTCGCGGGCGAAGGCGGCGAGCCTTTCCGGCTCGCCATGGGTGAATTGCGCATAGCGCTGGGCAACGCCCGCCTTGACGGCGAAATAGACGAAATGCACCAGAGCCAGCGTTTTCACGGTGGCGAAATAGACGGCGACGTCATTGGGCTCGAGATAGGCGCCAACCATCAGCACATCGGCATTGGTGAGCAGGAAGAAAAAACTCTCGACCAGGAAGATCGGGAGCGAGACCAGGAACCACCGGCCGAAATGCACGGTCATCGGCCCGGCCGGGATCTGCTTGTCCATGCGCGAGGTCACGCCCATCAGTTGGCCGAGCGTCGTGGCATAGGTGGCGGCGATCGAGGCGAAGATCGCGGTCTTGGCATCCGGCACGTAGTGCATGGCGAGCATAAGCGCCATGAACACCAGGATCAGCACCGGCCGCACCAGATAGGTCGGCGACAGCGCGAACAGCGCCCATGAGTTCGCCCGCGCCAGTCCCTGAAGGAGGTCGCCCATCGCGATCATCGGCAGGCAGATGATGCCGAGGATGAAGGGGATGACGTAGTAGTTCTCGATCCAGGGCGAGGCGAGCCAGACGCCGAGCGCGCCCAGCCCCGCGATCACCGTCGAAGCGACCAGCACGAACAGCCGGCTCGCCAGCACGATGCCGCGCAGCTCGGCGAGCATGCCGCGCTCGCGA
The DNA here is from genome assembly GCF_002294785.1 of Mesorhizobium sp. WSM3868. NCBI lineage: Bacteria > Pseudomonadati > Pseudomonadota > Alphaproteobacteria > Hyphomicrobiales > Phyllobacteriaceae > Mesorhizobium > Mesorhizobium sp. WSM3868. Next base: position 119,846 of record NZ_NSGB01000016.1, read on the forward strand.
TACTCGGGAATGAAACGGATGACCGAGGTGTGGAAGCCGAGGCAGGCGAGATTGCCGACGATGACCATCGTCACCCAGACCAGCACGAAGATGCCGTATTGGAACGAGCCCATCCAGCGTGCCATCAGCACCTGGCTGACGAAGGCGATGACCGCGCTGACGATGCGGATGGAAAAGGCGATCAGCGACATGCGGCCGGCTTCGCCGCGTTCGTCGGCGCTGAACAGCACGGCGTCGATGCGGCCAAGCAGCGGCCGCATGCGCAGCGCCCAGCGCTGCGGCAAGAACCGCCCGGCAGTCGTCGCCGCGGAAAAGCGCACCCCGAATACTCTCCGTTTTCCGCCTGTTTCCAAGGTTTCGGTGTATGCGAAACACATTAAGAAACGGTTGGGTGGAGGGCTTCCTTCTCCCCGTCATATCCGGGGAGAAGAAGGGAAGGGGATCAAGCGAAGGCGCCGTGGCAGTGCTTGTATTTCTTGCCGGAGCCGCAGGGGCAGGCCTCGTTGCGGCCGACCTTGCCCCAAGTCGCGGGATTCTTCGGATCGCGATTTTCCGGTGCCACCATGGCATGGGATTCCTGGCGGACCAACAACGCCGTCTCGCCGCCCTGGAAGTCGTCCTCGCCGGTGGTGCCGTCGATATGGCTGCCGAACATATCCGGCGCCGACGGCGGCGGCGCTTCAGCCGCCTGGCGGACCAGCTCGACGCGCATCAGCTGCGCGGTCACGGCCTGGCGCAGATTGCCGAGCATGCCCTGGAACAGCTCGAAGGCCTCGCCCTTGTATTCCTGCAGCGGATCGCGCTGGGCATAGCCGCGGAAGCCCACGACCGAACGCAGATGGTCGAGGTTGACGATGTGCTCGCGCCATAGATGGTCGAGCGTCTGCAGCACGACCGAACGCTCGACATAGCTCATGACGTCGGGGCCGAAGCGCTCGGCGCGTTCCTTGGCGGCTGCCTCGGCGGCGGCCGAGATGCGCTCGCGGATGTCGTCCTCGGCGATGCCCTCCTCCTTGACCCAGTCGTCAATCGGCAGGTCGAGATTGAGGTACTGCGCCACTTCCTCCTTCAGGCCGGCGACGTTCCACTGCTCGGCATAGGCGTTTTCCGGGATGTTCTTGGCGACGATTTCCTCGATGACGCCCTCGCGCATCTCGGCCACCGTCTCCGACAGGCCTTCGCCATCCATCAGCTCGATGCGCTGCTCGAAAACCACCTTGCGCTGGTCGTTGGAGACGTCATCGTATTTCAGCAGGTTCTTGCGGATGTCGAAGTTGCGCGCCTCGACCTTCTTCTGCGCCTTCTCCAGCGCCTTGTTGATCCACGGGTGGATGATGGCCTCGTCTTCCTTGAGGCCGAGCTTCTGCAGCATGCCGTCCATGCGCTCGGAGCCGAAGATGCGCATCAGATCGTCCTGCAGCGACAGGAAGAATTTCGAACGGCCAGGATCGCCCTGGCGGCCGGAACGTCCGCGCAGCTGGTTGTCGATGCGGCGCGATTCATGGCGCTCGGTGGCCAAGACGTAGAGTCCGCCGGCGGCCAGCGCCTTTTCCTTCAGCTGCGCGACGTCGTCGCGGATCTGCTGTTCGCGCGCTTCGCGCTCCGGGCCGGCGGGCATATCCGCCAGTTCTTCGGCGATGCGCATGTCGGCATTGCCGCCGAGCTGGATGTCGGTACCGCGTCCAGCCATGTTCGTGGCGATGGTGATGGCGCCGGGCTTGCCGGCCTGGGCGACGATAGCCGCCTCGCGCTCGTGGTGGCGGGCGTTGAGCACCTCGAAATTCTTGACGCCTTCCTTGCGCAGGCGCTCGGCCAGCTGCTCGGATTTCTCGATCGAGGTGGTGCCGACCAGGATCGGCTGGCCGCGCTCTCGGGCGTCGCGGATCTCCTTGACGATGGCCTTGTACTTCTCTTCCACCGTCCGGTAGACCTCGTCGTCCTCGTCCCTGCGGGCGACCGGCAGGTTGGTCGGGATCTCGGTGACTTCGAGATTGTAGATGTTGGCGAATTCCTCCGCCTCGGTCAGCGCCGTGCCGGTCATGCCGGCGAGCTTCTTGTAAAGGCGGAAATAGTTCTGGAAGGTGACGGAGGCCAGCGTCTGGTTCTCCGGCTGGATCTGCACATGCTCCTTGGCCTCGAGGGCCTGGTGCAGGCCTTCCGAATAGCGGCGGCCCGGCATCATGCGGCCGGTGAACTCGTCAATGATGACGATCTCGCCGTTGCGCACGATGTAGTCCCTGTCCTTCTGGAACAGCAGGTGCGCCTTCAGCGCATTGTTGACGTGGTGGACGATGGCGACGTTCTCGACGTCGTAGAGCGACTCGCCCTTCAACAGGCCGGCATCGCGCAGCATGTTTTCCAGCTTCTCGGTGCCGTCCTCGGTGAAGATCGTGGTTTTCTGCTTTTCATCGACCTCGTAGTCGGCCGGGCCGAGCTTCAGCATAAAGGCGTCGATGGTGTTGTACATTTCCGAGCGGTCCTCGAGCGGACCGGAAATGATCAGCGGCGTGCGCGCCTCGTCGACAAGGATCGAGTCGACTTCGTCGACGATGGCGTAGGCATGGCCGCGCTGGACCATCTGCGAGCGCTCATACTTCATGTTGTCGCGCAGATAGTCGAAGCCGAGCTCGTTGTTGGTGGCGTAGGTGACGTCGGCGGCGTAGGCCTCGCGGCGCTCGTCGTCGGAGAGGCCATGAACGATGATGCCGACGGTGAGGCCGAGGAACTTGTAGACGCGGCCCATCCATTCGGCGTCGCGCTTGGCAAGATAGTCGTTGACCGTGACGACATGCACGCCCTTGCCGGCGAGCGCGTTGAGATAGACCGGCAAGGTGGCGACCAGCGTCTTGCCCTCACCGGTGCGCATCTCGGCGATGCCGCCATTGTGCAGCACCATGCCGCCGATCAATTGGACATCGAAGGGACGCATGCCGAGAACGCGGCGGGCCGCCTCTCGCACCGTGGCAAAGGCCGGTATCAGCAGGTCGTCGAGCGAGGCGCCATTGGCGAAGTCCTGGCGGAATTTCTCGGTGCGGCCGGCAAGCTCGGCATCGGAGAGCGCCCGCATCTCGTTTTCCAACCCATTGATGGCCTCGACCCGGGGCCTGGTCGCCTTGACTCGGCGGTCGTTGGAAGAGCCGAAAACCTTACGCGCGAGAGCGCCGAGACTGACCATCCAATGGTCCTTTCGATAGCAATTTTAGCCGTTTGCGACAGGCGCCTGGCGGGCCCATCAAATCCGCGTGAATGCGGACAAACGCAAAAAGCGCCCGGAAAACGGTTCTGGACGCCAAGTCGTTGGACAGATAAGAGGGGGCTCAACTGATGTCAACGCCGCGTTAGCCCTATGGGCAGCGCCAAATTCCGCCACAATCGGACTGATCTGGAACCTTCCCGTTCAAGCGATCCTTATCGGCAATCCCCATTGGAGTTATCTTGATGTCCCTGTCGTTCCGCCGCGCGTCGCTCGCCAGCCTTGGCTTGGCCTTCGGGCTCTCGGCTCTTTCGCTGTCGCCGCTGATGGCGCAGGAAACCAAGCCCGCCCAGCCGGGCGCGGTGGCTCCCGCAGCCGCTCCCGTGGATCCCAACGCCGTGGTCGCCACCATAAACGGCGAGAAGCTGACCGAGGCCGACCTCGCGCTGGCCGAAGGCGAGCTGTCGCAGCAGTTCGCGCAGCTGCCGCCGGAACAGCGCCGCGCCGCTGCTCTTTCGGCGGCCATTGAAATCCGCGTCATGGCCAAGAAAGCGGTCGACAGCGGCCTCGACAAGGATGCCGATTTCCTGCGTCGGATGGCCTTCCTGCAGCAGCGCGCCCTGCACGGCGAGGTCGTCGAGAAGGAAGTCGTCGACAAGGTGACGGATGCAGATGTCCGCGCCCGCTACGACCAGGAAATCGCCAACACGCCGCCGGTCAATGAGATCCACGCCCGTCACATCCTCGTGAAGACGAAGGAAGAAGCCGAGGCGATCATCAAGCAGCTCGACGGCGGCGCCGATTTCCAGAAGCTCGCCAACGAGCACACCAGCGACCCGAGCGGCAAGTCGAATGGCGGCGACCTCGGCTGGTTCGGTCCCGGACAGATGGTGCCGGAGTTCGACAAGGCCGCGTTTGCGCTCGATGTCGGCAAGTACAGCAAGGAGCCGGTGCAGTCGCAGTTCGGCTGGCATGTCATCAAGGTCGAGGGCAAGCGCGCCAAGCAGCCGCCGGCCTTCGACGACGTCAAGGACCAGGCCAAGCAGGCCGTCATCCGCGACAAGTATTTCGCCATGGTCAAGGAATTGCGCGGCGCCGCCAAGATCGAGATCCCGGACGCGAAGCTGAAGTCGGCGGTCGACACGCTGGAGAGCGGCAAGTAAGCCGGCCAGCCTGAAAGATGCTGCTCAGGGCGCCTTCGGGCGCCCTTTCGCATTTCAGGCGCGCGCTATGCCGCGCACCCCGAGAGAGCCCATGAAGCGCGGCCAGAACGCTCTTGCGCCAGCGCGCGCTATCGGGCAAACCGGCCTCCTATTTGCGTTCTGCCGCTCCGGGGTCCCATGTCCGCAACGATTTCGCCGCTCGCACCGAAGAAATATCCCAAGATGCCGGTCATCGAGGGCGTGCGCATCGCTACCGCCGAGGCCGGGATCAAATATCGCAATCGCACCGATCTGCTTGCCATGATCTTCGATCCCGGCACGGCCGTCGCCGGTGTCTTCACCAAGTCGAAATGCCCCTCGGCGCCGGTCGACTACTGCCGCCAGAACCTGTCCGCCGGCAAGGCGCGCGTGCTGGTGGTGAATTCCGGCAATGCCAACGCCTTCACCGGCAAGAAAGGCCGCGCCTCGACGGCGTTGACCGGCGAGGCGGCGGCGAAGGCCGCCGGATGCTCCGAGAGCGAAGTGTTCCTGGCCTCGACCGGCGTCATCGGCGAGCCGCTCGACACCAACAAATTCAGCCATCTGCTCGCCGGCCTGGTGAAGGACGGCAAGCCGGACCTGTGGACCGAGGCGGCGAAGGCCATCATGACCACGGACACCTATCCGAAGGTGGCGACCCAGATGGTGAAGCTCGGCGACGCCGACGTCACCATCAACGGCATCGCCAAGGGCGCCGGCATGATCGCGCCCGATATGGCCACGATGCTCTCCTTCATCGCCACCGACGCGCCGATCGCAGCCCCGGTGCTGCAGGATCTGTTGTCGCGCGGCACGGCAAAGACCTTCAACGCGGTCACCGTCGACAGCGACACCTCGACCAGCGACACGCTGCTCTTCTTCGCCACCGGCAAGGCTGGTTCGCGCGGCGCGCCCCAGATCAGCGACCCGAAAGATGCGCGGCTCGGCGCCTTCCGCCGCGCACTCGGCAAGGTGCTGAAGTCGCTGGCGCTGCAGGTGGTGCGCGACGGCGAAGGCGCGCGCAAGCAGGTCGAGGTCACCGTCACCGGCGCCAAATCCGCGCGCTCGGCCAAGCGCGTCGCGCTTTCGATCGCCAACTCGCCGCTGGTCAAGACGGCGGTCGCCGGCGAGGACGCCAATTGGGGCCGCGTCGTCATGGCCGTCGGCAAGGCCGGCGAGCCTGCCGACCGCGACCGGCTGTCGATCTGGTTCGGCGACAATCGGCTGGCGCATGAGGGCGAGCGCGATCCGGCTTACTCGGAAGAAGCGACCTCGGCCTATATGAAGCGCGACGACATCCGCATCCGCGCCGACCTTGGCATCGGCCGCGGCAAGGCGACGGTGTGGACCTGCGACCTCACCAAGGAATATGTCGCCATCAATGGCGACTACCGGAGCTGATGGCACCGGTGTCGACGCATCCGGCAAGCGTGCTCGCGATCGTGCGCCGCTACGAGGCGGCGGGCTTTCGCGCCTGGCCCGCGGCGGCCGTTCACTATGACGGGACATGGCTGGTGCGGCTGACGGCGGGCCATCCGGCGAAGCGCCTGAATTCGGTCAATCCGCTCGATCCCGGCGACACGCATGCCATTGCCGAACGCATCGTGCGCGCCAGCCGTCGCTTCGAGGCTTACGGCCGGCCGCTGACCTTTCGTATGTCGCCGCTTTCGGGGCAGGTGCTGTCGACGCATCTCGACGATGCAGGCTGGAGCCGGTTCGACGAATCGGTGGTGATGCGTCTGCCGCTCAAGGAGGCGCAACTCGACGCCGCGATGGACCAGATTCCGCTGAAAGACATCAGCCGCTTCATCGGCGCGGCGATCAGGACGAACGGCTCGGACGCCTCGCTGCGAGCCGGCCTCTCGGAAGTCATCGGCGCAATCCAGCCTGAGGCGGGGCTGTTTGCGCTCGAGGACGGCAATGAGCCGCTGGCAACGCTGATCTGCGTCCACGACGGCGATCTCGCCGGCCTGTTCGAGGTGGCCACCGAAAAATCGGCGCGCAAAAAGGGCCATGGCCGCAACCTCATCCTGTCGGCGCTGAAATGGGCCAGGCTGCGCGGCGCGCGCGAAGCCTGGCTGCAGGTGGAAGCCGGCAATGTTGCGGCGCTGTCGCTCTACCGGTCGCTCGGCTTCGAGGAAGTCTATCGCTACCATTATCGCCGGCGGCCGGACGCATGAGCGAGATCACGCCAGCCGGAAAGCGCCTGCTTCTTGTCGCGGCCTGCGCGCTGGTGGATGCCGACCGACGCGTGCTTCTGGCGCAGCGTCCCGAGGGCAAGCAGCTCGCCGGCCTTTGGGAGTTTCCGGGCGGCAAGGTCGAGCCAGGCGAGACGCCCGAGGAATGCCTGGTGCGCGAGCTGCATGAGGAGCTCGGTATCGAGACCGAGATCCCCTGCCTGGCGCCGCTCACCTTCGCCAGCCACAGCTATGACCATTTCCACCTGCTGATGCCGCTCTACATCTGCCGGCGCTTCCGCGGCATCGCGCAGCCGAGGGAAGGGCAGGGGCTGAAATGGGTCAGGCCGCGCCAGATGCGCGACTACCCGATGCCGCCGGCGGACGCGCCGCTGATCCAGTTCCTCATCGATCTCTTGTGATCGTCACAGCCGTTCAGCGTTTCACCAAACGCAGTCCAAGCTGCCGTTTGCTCCGTCTGCTTTAGGCAGCGTTAATGGAAGATTTATCTCGACATGGAAAATTGACGCGAATCGTCCGCGTGGCGGCATGCCGATTTTGATTGGAGCCAATCCATGAGCCTCGACAGAGAATGGGACTCGATCCGGCCCGATCGCGCTTTCCGCGCCGCCGATGCCGGCATGGGTATCTTGCGGATCACCCTGCTTTTCGGGTCGGCCGCGGTGGCGCTGGCTCTGATCGCGACGCCTTTCCTGGACAGCCAGTTGCGTCCGCAGGGCGCGCGCGAGAGCTTGACCGGCGGACTCGACCTAAGCAGCACCGGTTCGATCGGTCGCCGCGATACCTACACCCTGCGGCGAAGCGTGCTGCAGCCGCTGCCAAGTTCCGTTTGCGTAATCCGCAACGATGGCAGCCGCTACGGCGAGTGCTAATTGGTTAATAAATTCAGCAAGAAACCGCTATTTCACCGCCCGTTAAGCTTTTGCCGTTAACCTTTCTTAACGGGTAGGCGCTATGGTTCCCGCCAAGAGGGATCGATGACCATGAAAAACCTGCTGCAGCAATTCATAGAAGATGAATCAGGCGCCACGGCCATCGAATACGGCCTGATCGTTGCCGTGCTGTCGCTTGCAATCGTCGGCGGCGTCGGCAAGGCCGCCGACGCGATCCAGTGGCTGTTCTCCGACAACAACAGCAGACTTGCCAACGCCTTTGCCCAGCACTGACCGCATCGGTCAGACCGCGGCGCGCATCGGTCAGTGCCCCCTCGGCTTCTCGAGGATCGTCTTCAGCGAGACCTTGGCCGAGCCAGGCTTCAGCGGCTTCTGCTGTGAGGCATCGGGCGCCCAGCCGGACATCCACACAATCGAAAAGCTTGCCCGGATGCGGCCGTCCGGGTCGGAAAACCGGTCGGCATAAATTTCGGCGGCGCGGGCGAACAGCCGCCGGGTGGCGGGACGCCGGCTGCGGTCCAAAAGCGGGCTGGTCTCGCCCATGGCGCGCAGGTCGGCGGCAAGCCCGAACAGCGAATCGTAGCGCACCGTGACCATCTCCACGTCGGCGACCGGCAGCGCCAGGCCGGCCCGCTGCAGCAGCGCGCCGGCGTCGCGCACATCGGTGAACGGCAGGACGCGAGGGCTCGCGCCACCGTAAAGCTCGGTCTCGGCGGCAAGCAGGCTCTCGCGCAACTCGGAAAGCGTGCCGGCACCGGCTAAAGCGCCGAGGAACAGCCCATCGGGCCTCAGCGCGCGGCGGATCTGCGCCAGCACGCCGGGGATGTCGTTCATCGCCTGCAGCGACAGCAGCGAGACGACAAGATCGAGGCTCTCCGCCTCGAACGGCACGGTCTCCGCCGGGGCGACCATGCCGGCTTCTCCGGCAAGGAAGGCACCGTCTGTTTCCACGCGCACTGTGTCGGCCACCTTGCCGCTGCCGGCGAGCACCCTGGCCGCAGCCGATGTCTGGCAAAACAGCGCCGCCGCCTTGCCGAATTTGCGCTCGACGGCGCCCAGCCGGTCGGCAAGGTCCTCGGCTGCCCGCCGCATCAGGAAATCGGCTCCGTCGACCGGGTGCATCAGCGCCCGGCGCTTGTGCGCAAGCCAGAGCTCCGTGTCGATCAAAGGCTGCAATGGGTTATTCCTGTTGTCGGCGCATGCTGGACCGATGCTATGGTGGCGCGGGGTTTCGCTTCACGTGGCCGATCCGGTGCGCAAGATCAAGACCATTGCGATGAAGGACATGGCGCGGCAGGCTCTGGGCTGGCCGGCGCGCCTGTTGTTTCCGCCGGTCTGTGCCGGCTGCCGCCGCCACGTCTCGCAGCCTGGCGTGCTGTGCGGCGCCTGCTGGCCGAAGCTTCGGCTGCTGGAGAAGCCTTGGTGTCCGGTTATGGGCACGCCGTTCACGCATGACATGGGCGACGGTTTTCTTTCCGCCGAAGCGATCGCCGATCCGCCGCCTTTCGAGCGGGCGCGGGCGGCGGTCGTCTATTCAGGGGTCGCGCGCCAGATGGTGCAAGGGCTGAAATACCAGGATCGCACCGATCTCGCGCCCTGGATGGCGCGCTGGATGATGCGCGCCGGCGCCGAACTGATCGCTGAAGCCGATGTCGTGGTCCCGGTGCCGCTGCATTGGCGACGCTTCTTCCGGCGGCAGTTCAACCAGTCGGCGGAGCTGGCACGGGCGGTTTCGAAGCTGAGCGGCCTGCCTTTCGCGCCGGCTGCGGTGAGGCGCGTAAAACTCACCCGCCAGCAGGTCGGGCTGGAGCGGCACGAACGCGAGGAGAATGTGCGCGCCGCCTTCCGCGTCCGGCCCGAGGCGGAAATCGAGATCGCCGGCCGAAGGGTGCTCGTCATCGACGACGTCTTCACCACCGGCGCCACGGTGCGGTCGGTGGCCAAGGCGCTGAAGAAAGGCGGCGCCGGAGCGGTCGACGTGCTGACCTTTGCCCGCGTCCTGCCGGGGGACTTCCGGGCCGATGAGTCTGCAACTATATAGGGCTTAAGTTGTTGTTTTGGTGCATGTCGCTTTCGCATAACCGTTGGGCGATGGGCACAGGCAGGATTGCTGATCGATGGTTGATGTGACGATCTATACCCGGATGATGTGCGGCTATTGCACCGCCGCCAAGCGGTTGCTCGAGCGCAAGGGTGTAGCCTATACCGAGCATGACGCGTCGTTCTCGCCGGAATTGCGCCAGGAAATGATTTCGCGGGCGCATGGGCGCACCACTTTTCCGCAGATTTTCATCGGCGACACGCATGTCGGCGGCTGCGACGACCTCCATGAATTGGAGTCCGAGGGCCGGCTGGACGTGTTGCTTGCCAACGGGGTGAGGGTTTGATCATGGGTGTTTTCAAGGCGGCGGCGGTGCAGATGCGTTCGGGCACCAGCCCGGAGCGCAACGCGGCTGATATGGAAAGGCTGGTCCGCGAGGCTGCACAGCAGGGCGCCACCTACGTGCAGACGCCGGAAATGACCGGCGCGCTCATCCGCGACAAGCAGGCGGGTGCCGCCGCTTTCACCAGCCAAGACAAGGACGTCGTCGTTTCGACGGCGCGGAAACTTGCGCAGGAACTCGGCATTTTCCTGCATGTCGGCTCGACGGCCATCCTGCGCGCCGACGGCAAGCTCGCCAACCGGGCGTTCCTGTTCGCGCCCGATGGCGCCATGATCGCCAATTACGACAAGATCCACATGTTCGATGTCGACCTCGACAACGGCGAGAGCTGGCGCGAATCCGCCTCTTACGAGCCGGGAACAGAGGGCGTCGTCACCGATATCAACGGCGTGAAGCTCGGCTTTGCCGTCTGCTACGACCTGCGCTTCCCGCAGCTATTCCGTGCCGAAGCGCTGGCGGGGGCCCAGGTGCTTTCGGTGCCTGCGGCCTTCACCCGCCAGACCGGCGAGGCGCACTGGCACGTGCTGCTCAGGGCACGCGCGATCGAGAACGGCACCTATCTCATCGCGGCCGCGCAGGGCGGCCTGCACGAGGACGGCCGCGAGACGTACGGCCATTCGCTGATCGTCGATCCGTGGGGACGCATCATCGCCGAGGCCGCGCATGATGAGCCCGCAGTGATCGTCGCCGAGATCGACCCGGCGCAGTCGGCTGCGGCGCGTCGCAAGATTCCCAATCTCAAGAACGCGCGGGATTTCACCGTCAATGCCGGCGAGGCGCCGCGTCTCAGGGGTGCAGCCTCTTGATCCGTTTTTCGCTCATCTGTGAACACGAGCACGAATTCGAAGCCTGGTTCCGCAGCAATGACGACTTTGGCACGCAGAAGAAACGCGGTTTCGTCGATTGCCCGATCTGCGGCTCGCACAAGGTCGAGAAGGCGCTGATGGCGCCGGCCGTCTCCACCTCACGCAAGCAGGAGAAGATGGCGCTGGCCATGGGCGACGCGCAGAAACAGGCGCTGGCACAGCTCAAGGCGCTCGCCGACAAGGTGCGCGAGAATGCCGACTATGTCGGCGACAAGTTCGCCGAGGAAGCGCGCAAGATCCATTTCGGCGAGACCGATCCGCGCGGCATCTATGGCGAGGCCACGCCGGACGAGGCGAAAAGCCTCGCCGAGGACGGCGTCGAATTCATGCCGATCCCGAGCTTTCCGGAGGACCGGAACTAAGAGTTCCGATCAGCTTTTTCAGCAGTGTCGCGAGCATTTTCCGGTCCTCTGGCGCCAAACCGGCGAGGATTTCATGCTCATTCGCGACGTGGGCGGTAAGGGCCTCATCGATGAGTTCGAGGCCTTTCGAGGTGAGTTGCACCACAACGCCGCGGCGATCGCTGGGATGCGGCGCGCGCTGGATCAGGCCCGCCTTTTCCAGCCGGTCGAGCCGGGCGGTCATTGCTCCGGAGGTCACCATCGTCGCCTCGTAGAGTTCGGTCGGCGTCAGCGCGTGAGGCGCGCCGGAGCGGCGAAGCGTGGCCAACACGTCGAATTCGCCCTGCTGCAGGCCGAAACGGGCAAAGACCGGCGCGAGCCGGTCGCGCGCGATCAGCGCGGACGCTTCGTTCAACCGCCCGATCACTCCCATCGGCGAGACGTCGAGGTCCGGCCGTTCCTTGCGCCATTGCTCCATCGCTCTTCCCGCACGGTCCATGTGCCTCATCGTAAAGTATCTTGACATTGAGAATCTTTATGCTATATTATCCCAAGTTGGAGCGGCCGCCAAGCTTGGCCGCGTAGCCACAGGATCACGCAGATGAAATTGCTCTGGGACTCCGCACTGGGTCTTCTGATCGTCACCGGCGGATTGCTCGGCATGACGCTCCCCTTCGGCAAGCTGGCAACGGCGGCCGGTGCCCCGGCAATGGTCTGGGCTTTCGTGATCTCGTTCGGCGCCGGCGGCGTGTTGCTCACAACGCTTCTGCTGCTCGGTCAGCGCATCCGGCTCACGGCGCACAAGCTGCGTTATTTCTTCATCACCGCAGCCATCTCCTACGCTCTTCCTAACTTGCTGATGTTCTCGGCCATCCCGCATCTCGGCGCGGGTTACACGGGCATCATGTTCACGCTGTCGCCGGTCATCACGCTGGTGTTCTCGATCCTGCTTGGGGTGCGGCGACCGAACCTGCTCGGCGTCATCGGCATTATCGTTGGTTTTATCGGCGCGGTGATGGTCGCGCTTACGCGTGGGGAGGCCGGCCAGCCGGCCGAATATTTCTGGGTGGCGGTCGGCCTTCTCATCCCCGTCAGCCTCGCCGCCGGCAACATCTACCGCACCATCGACTGGCCCGAGGACACCGGTCCGATCGAGCTCGCCGTCGGCAGCCATCTGGCGTCGGCAACCTTGCTTCTCATCGGCATCCTGACGCTGCTCGGCTGGCAGGCATTTGCTCCGCTCGGCGGCGTGCCGCTGGTGGTCGCCGCACAGGTGGCGTCGGCATCGGCGATGTTTGCCTTCTTCTTCCGGCTGCAGGCGGTCGGCGGGCCGGTCTATCTCAGCCAGATCGGCTATGTGGCGGCGGCGGTCGGGCTCTTTGCCGGCACGATCTTCCTCGGCGAGCATTATCAGCTTCTGACCTGGCTGGGCGCGGCCATCATCACCGCCGGCGTGCTCGTCACCACCAAGGCGCAGAGCCAGCCAAGCCCGAAGCTGCAAAGCCAGGCGGCGTAAACGCTTCAGTTGGCCCTCAGACCGAGGCTTTTTCGGCCAGCACCATGTAGTTGACGTCCATGTCCCTGGATTTCTGCCAGCGGTCGGCCAACGGATGATAGATCACGCCGGTCCGGTCGACGATGGTCAGCCCCGCCGCGCCAAGCGCCTTTGCCAACTCCTCCGGCCGCACCAGCTTGCCGAACTGATGCGTGCCGCGCGGCAGCCAGCGCAGAACATATTCGGCGCCGATGATGGCAAGACCAAGCGCCTTCAGCGTGCGGTTGATGGTGGCGACGAACATGATGCCGCCGGGCCGGACCATCTCGCTGCATTTGGCGACGAAGAGATCGACATCGGCGACATGCTCGACCACCTCCATGTTGAGGATGACGTCGAATGTCTCGCCGGCCGCGGCCAGCGCCTCGGCCGTGGTGGCGCGATAGTCGACAGTGACCCCGGCTTCGGCCGCGTGCAGCTTAGCGACCTCGATGTTGGTAGCCGAGGCGTCGGCACCGACCACTTCCGCGCCAAGCCGCGCCATCGGTTCGCATAGGAGCCCGCCGCCGCAGCCGATGTCGAGGAAGCGCAGTCCCTCGAATGGCCTTGCCGCGCGCGGATCGCGGCCGAAGCGCGCCGCCACCTGGTCGCGGATATAGGCAAGCCGCACAGGGTTGAACTTGTGCAGCGGCCGGAACTTGCCGTTCGGGTTCCACCATTCGGCGGCAAGGGCGGAGAAGCGTTCGACTTCTCCGGCATCTATGGTCGATCGGCGGGGCTCAGGCATGGGGCGGGTCTCCTCGAACGCCAGCAAGTCGGGGAACGCTAGGAAGTCGGGTCCCCGGCAGCGAAAGTCAAGGCGGGTTTTTCCACTGCCGCCAACCAGCCGCAGCGAGACGAGGACGGTCGAGCCTAACGCGACAGCGCAATCGCGGCATGGCTCATGGTAACGCTGGCCGGCTCGATCGCCTGCATCGCTTGGCAATCGCCGATCTCGGCCGTGATGCGCTGAGCCGCGGACTGAGCCTGCTCGAGGCTTTGCCAGCGCACGACGTCGACCCAGCTTCCGTCGTCGCGCTCGCCGAGATGGCGGCTGAGAAAACCGGGCTGGTGCGCCAGCCAGTCGGTGACGACGCCATTTTGGGCAACAAAACCAGGCGCAGCATCCGGCTTGAGGCGGAAGGTCACGATCTCCAGCGTCTCGGTCATGCAATCCTCCATGCGATTTCCTCTAAGCTTATCGCATTGCGCGGCAGGAATCCGTCAGGAGACCTCAAAAATCGGGCCAAGGCCGCTTCTCCCGTGCCCTCGCTTGCGAAGCCTTGCTGTTTTAGCTAAGGAGGCCGCGCATTTCCGCGGCTCGGCTGGTCCGGGCGCATTTTCCATTTACCGGCCCCAAGCCGGCTTCAGTCAAAGGCATCTCGCTTCCATGGCGCGCATCGTGATGAAATTCGGCGGAACTTCGGTCGCCGACATCGCCCGCATCCGCAATGTGGCGCGCCATGTCAAACGCGAGGTCGATGCCGGCCATGAGGTCGCCGTGGTGGTTTCGGCCATGGCCGGCAAGACCAACGAACTGGTCGGCTGGACGCGCGAGGCCTCGCCCATGCACGACGCGCGCGAATATGACGCCGTTGTCGCCTCCGGTGAGCAGGTCACGGCCGGCCTGTTGGCGATAACCCTGCAGAACATGGGTGTCCATGCCCGTTCCTGGCAGGGCTGGCAGATCCCGATCAAGACCGACAACGCCCATGGCGCGGCGCGCATCCTCGACATCGACGGCGCGTTCCTGATCAAGCGCTTCGGCGAGAGCCAGGTGGCGGTCATCGCCGGTTTCCAGGGCATCGGCCCGGACAACCGCATCTCGACCCTCGGCCGCGGCGGCTCCGACACCAGCGCCGTGGCGATCGCGGCCGCGGTCAAGGCCGACCGTTGCGACATCTACACCGATGTCGACGGCGTCTACACGACTGATCCGCGCATCGAGCCGAAAGCCCGGCGGTTGGCCAAGATTTCGTTCGAGGAAATGCTTGAAATGGCCTCGCTCGGCGCCAAGGTGCTCCAGGTGCGGTCGGTCGAGCTTGCCATGGTGCACAGGGTGCGTACCTTTGTGCGGTCGTCCTTCGACGATCCCGACGCGCCCGGAATGGGGGATTTGCTCAATCCGCCCGGAACGCTCATTTGCGACGAGGAAGAGATCGTGGAACAGCAGGTCGTCACCGGAATTGCCTATGCCAAGGACGAAGCGCAGATCTCGCTGCGCCGCGTCGGCGACCGCCCAGGCGTCGCCGCCGGCATCTTCGGCCCGCTGGCCGAGGCCAACATCAATGTCGATATGATCGTCCAGAACATCTCCGAGGACGGCAAATTCACCGACATGACCTTCACGGTACCGTCGGGCGACATCGACAAGGCGCTGGCCGTGCTCGAGCGGCTGAAGGCCGATGTCGGCTACGACGTCGTGCAGTCGGAAGCCGGCATGTCGAAGGTCTCGGTCATCGGTATCGGCATGCGAAGCCATGCCGGTGTCGCGGCCACCGCCTTCAAGGCGCTGGCCGACAAAGCGATCAATATCCGGGCGATCACCACCTCCGAGATCAAAATCTCGATACTGATCGACGGTCCCTATACGGAACTTGCAGTTCGTACTTTGCATTCCGTCTACGGGCTCGATAAGCAATAGCAAGAACTGAGTCCGCTATTGCGTGAGCGCCGGCCGCGGCAGAAGCTGCGGCGGGCAACGTGCCCATTGGAGAAGAAGCCGCGATGCGTGACATGGCCGGTGGCCCGCGCGTTTTGCTGAGACGGCTCCGCGAGCTCATGCAGGAGCCGCTGGAGCCGCAGGAGCGGCTCGACCGCATCGTGCGCGACATCGCCTCCAACATGGTCGCCGAGGTGTGCTCGCTCTATGTGCTGCGCGCCGATTCGGTGCTGGAGCTCTACGCCACCGAAGGTCTGAACCCCACCGCCGTCCATTTGGCGCAGTTGAGGCTCGGGCAAGGCCTTGTCGGCACCATCGCCGCCAGCGCGCGGCCGCTCAATCTCTCCAACGCGCAGGAGCATCCGGCCTTCGCCTACCTGCCGGAGACGGGCGAAGAGATCTACAATTCCTTCCTCGGCGTGCCGGTGCTGCGGGCAGGGCGCACGCTGGGCGTCCTGGTGGTGCAGAACAAGACCATGCGCCACTATCGCGACGACGAGGTCGAGGCGCTGGAGACGACGGCGATGGTGATCGCCGAGATGGTCGCCACCGGCGATCTTGCCCGTCTCACCCGGCCGGGGCTCGAACTTGACCTGCGCCGTCCGGCAAGCTTCACCGGTCTTGCCTTCAACGAAGGCGTCGGGCTTGGCCATGTCGTGCTGCACGAGCCGCGCATCGTCGTCACCAACCTGTTCAACGAGGACAGCGAGGAGGAGGTGCGTCGCCTCGACCGTTCGCTCGGCTCGCTAAGGCTGTCGATCGACGACATGCTCGAGCGCCGCGACGTCGCTTTCGAGGGTGAGCATCGAGAGGTGCTCGAGGCGTATCGCATGTTCGCCAACGACCGCGGCTGGGTGCGCCGGCTGGAAGAGGCGATCCGCAACGGCCTGACTGCGGAAGCGGCCGTCGAGAAGGTGCAGAGCGACATGCGCGCACGCATGCTGCACATGACGGACCCCTATCTGCGCGAGCGCATGAGCGATTTCGACGATCTCGCCAACCGGCTCTTGCGCCAGCTGATGGGGCGCGGTCCGGAGGATGTCGCGGCCTCTCTTCCAAAGGACGCCATCATCGTCGCCCGCTCGATGGGTGCGGCCGAATTGCTCGACTATCCCAGGGACAAGCTGCGCGGCCTGGTGCTGGAGGACGGCGCGGCCACCAGCCATGTCGTCATCGTCGCGCGCGCCATGGGCATTCCGGTCGCAGGCCAGGTCAAGGGCGCCGTCTCCATGGCGGAAAACGGCGATGCCATCATCGTCGACGGCGAGGAAGGCACCATCCACCTGCGGCCGCAGTCCGACCTCGAGGCCGCCTATGCCGAAAAGGTCCGCTTCCGAGCTCGGCGGCAGGAAATCTATCGCGAACTGCGCAAGAAGCCGTCGCTGACCAAGGACGGCGTCCCCGTCGATCTCCTGATGAATGCCGGCCTTGCCGTCGACCTGCCGCAGCTTTCAGAATCGGGAGCGGCCGGCATCGGCCTGTTCCGCACCGAATTGCAGTTCATGGTGGCCTCGACCTTTCCGCGCGCCGAGGCGCAGGAGCGGCTCTATCGCGATGTGCTCGAGGCGGCGCGCGGCAAGCCGGTCACCTTCCGTACCATCGACATCGGCGGCGACAAGGTGCTGCCCTATTTCAAGGGCGCGGTGCAAGAGGAAAACCCGGCACTCGGCTGGCGGGCGATCCGCCTCACTCTCGACCGCCCCGGCCTCCTCAGGACACAGATCCGCGCGCTGCTCAAGGCTTGTGGCGGGCGTGAGCTGAAGCTGATGCTGCCAATGGTGACGGAACTGTCGGAAATCGCGCAGGCGCGCGAGATCATCGACCGCGAAGTCCGGCACCTGTCGCGTTTTGCGCATCATTTGCCGACGAGCCTCAAGCTCGGCGCGATGCTGGAGGTGCCGTCGCTGCTGTTCCAGCTCGACGAGTTGATGAAGGCGGTCGACTTCGTCTCGGTCGGCTCCAACGACCTCTTCCAGTTCGTCATGGCGGTGGACCGCGGCAACACGCAGCTTGCCGACCGTTTCGACACGCTGTCGGCGCCGTTCCTGCGCGTGCTGAAGCAGATCGCCGACGCCGGCGCGCGCAACCAGACGCCGGTGACGCTGTGCGGCGAGTTGGCGGGCAAGCCGATCTCGGCGATGGCGCTGATCGGCGTCGGCTTCCGCTCGATCTCGATGTCGCCGGCCTCGATCGGCCCGGTCAAGGCGATGCTGACTGAACTGCCGCTGCAGGAGCTGGAAGCCTTCTTCCAGGACAATCTGATGGCCCCCGCCCAGGGAACGCCAATGCGGGCGCTGCTGCAAGCCTTTGCCGACGACCGCTCCATTCCGCTCTAGATTCACGTGAGGGCGGTCTGAATGTCGATTTTCTGCGCTTCCGGTGCTCATGTACCTAAATGTACATTCCGCTCCGGTTCTCGAAATTCGCCAGTTTCGACTCGTCCTGACGTGAAGTCCACCGAAGTCCCAAGCCCATGATCAACCTGCCCCGCGACCGCATGGACCAAGTCGTCAAGCGTTTCGACATGCTCGAAGCGCAGATGTCGGCAGGGCCGTCGGCCGATGCCTATGTCAAAATGGCTTCCGAATATGCCGAGATCCAGGAGATGGTGGGCAAGATCCGGGCGTTGCGCGCCGCCGAGCAGGAACAGGCCGACCTCGAGGCGATGCTCGCCGACAAGAACATCGATGCCGAGATGCGGGCGCTGGCCGAGGGCGACCTGCCGGAGGTTAAGGAGCGCATCGAGGTGCTGCAGAAGGATATCCAGATTCTGCTCCTGCCCAAGGATGCCGCCGACGACAGGAACGCCATCCTCGAAATCCGCGCCGGCACCGGCGGCGACGAGGCGGCCCTGTTCGCCGGCGATCTGTTTCGCATGTATGAGCGCTACGCCGCCTCGCGCGGCTGGCGTTTCGAGGTCGTTTCGGCGAGCGAAGGCGAAGTCGGCGGCTACAAGGAAATCATCGCCTCGGTGTCGGGCAAGGGCGTGTTCGCGCAGCTGAAATTCGAATCCGGCGTGCATCGCGTGCAGCGCGTGCCGGAAACCGAGGCCGGCGGGCGGATCCATACCTCGGCGGCGACGGTCGCCGTACTGCCCGAGGCCGAGGAGGTCGATATCGATATCCGGGGAGAGGACATCCGCATCGACACCATGCGCGCGTCCGGCTCCGGCGGGCAGCACGTCAACACCACCGATTCGGCGGTGCGCATCACGCATCTGCCGACGGGCATCATGGTGGTGCAGGCGGAAAAGTCGCAGCACCAGAACCGGGCGCGGGCCATGCAGATTTTACGGGCGCGGCTCTATGACCTGGAGCGCAGCCGCGCGGACGAGGAGCGCTCGTCGTCGCGAAAATCGCAGGTCGGCTCGGGCGACCGCTCGGAGCGCATCCGCACCTATAATTTCCCGCAGGGACGCGTCACCGACCACCGCATCAACCTCACCCTTTACAAGCTCGACCGGGTGATGATGGGCGAGCTCGACGAGGTGATCGACGCGCTGATCGCCGACCATCAGTCGAAGCTGCTCGCCGACATGGGTATTGATGGCTGATCCTTTGCCCTCGGCACTTCGACCGCTGCTGCGCGCGGCGAGGGAGCGGCTCGCTGCCGCCGGCATTGCCGATCCGGCGCTCGATTCCAGGCTGATCGTCGAGCATTTTTCCGAAACCACGCGCACCCAGGCTATCGCGGAGCCGGGCCGAACGGTGGATTCTGCGGCTCTTGCGGCAATCGAGGCGGCCCTGAGGCGTCGCGTCGCAGGTGAGCCGGTGCATCGCATTCTCGGCTATCGCGAGTTCTATGGGCTGCGGCTGTCGCTGTCGCCGGACACGCTGGAGCCGCGCCCCGATACCGAGACGCTGGTCGACGCGATCCTGCCCTTCGCCAAGTCGACGGCCGAAAGGCTTGGCCAGTGCCGTCTTCTCGATCTCGGCACCGGAACCGGTGCAATCGCGCTGGCGCTGCTCAGCGCGATTCCGGCCGCGACCGCGACCGGCGTTGATATTTCGCCCGGCGCGCTGGCGACCGCCACGCGAAACGCCGCGGATCTGGGGCTCGGCGGGCGCTTCAAGGCCTTGCATTCCAACTGGTTCGAAAAAGTTTCGGGCCGATACCATTTAATTGCCGCGAATCCACCCTATATACCCAGTCGAGACATTGGAAATCTGCAGGACGAGGTCCGCGATTTCGATCCACGCCAGGCCCTTGATGGCGGTGTGGACGGGCTGATCCCCTATAGGATCATCGCCGGAGAGGCGGAAGGATTTCTGGAAGCGCAAGGCAAGGTAGCGGTCGAGATCGGCCATACGCAGCAAAGCGAGGTGACCGCGATCTTCGCGGCAGCCGGCTACAGGCTGCCGGAGGCGCGACGCGATCTCGGCGGAAACGACAGGGTTCTGGTGTTTGAGCGTTGAAACCCCTGATGCAGTGCGAAAAAACGCTTGGCAATATTAGGGAATGCAGCTAGGTTCCGGCTTAACCGGATGAGACGAAGCAGGCAGTGCTCTTAGCGATTCGGTTTTCCTTGGAAATAGCTGCCTCCTTGCGCAAACGACGCCCATGCTTCGTGCGGGAATCGTCCGGCAAGTGATGTAACCGGAACAGGATGGCACGTGGCGCCAACGCAATCGATGCGGGCGAACGCCGGTGAAAAAACGAAACGGTCGGCTGCATGAGCGCCACCGTTCGCGACGAGTTTTAGAAAATTCACATGAAGAGAGTCGAATGAGGCCACAACAGCAGAACAGGCGCATGCGCGGTCGCAACAACAATGGCGGCGGTGGCAACAACAACCGCAAGGGGCCCAATCCCCTGACGCGCAACTATGAGAGCAACGGTCCGGACGTGAAGATCCGCGGATCGGCTCAGCAGATCGCCGAAAAATATGCCGCACTCGCCCGTGACGCGCAAAGCTCCGGCGACCGGGTGATGGCGGAGAACTATCTCCAGCACGCCGAGCACTACAATCGCATCATCGCGGCCGCGCAGGCGCAGATGCCCATCCAGAACGCCCAGCAGAACCGCGACGACTTCGATGACGACGTCGATGAGGATCGCGACGAGTTCGACACGGTCGGCAACGCAAATGCCGGCGAGTCGCAGGCCGCCGCGAACGGTTCCGGGCCGCAGCCGGTGATCGAAGGCACGCCGGCGGAACTCGCCTACAACCAGGAAAACGGCCGCGACAACAACCGGCGCGACAATAATGGTCGTGACAGACACCGCGACCGCCGCAATGGCGGCTATGGCCAGTACGGTCAGAATGGTCAGCGCGGCGACAATGGTCAGCGAGAGCGCAGCGAACATGGCGGCCAGCAGATCGATCAGAGCCGCCGCAATGAGGCGCAGGCCAAGCCGGAGGGCTCCGCCGAAGACGGCGTTGCGGCCGAGCAGGCTCCGCTGTTCGACAGCTTCTCGCCTGCGGGCCTTGCCGCCCAGGCCGAGCGCAACGAAGCCGGCACGGACAATGGCGGTGGGCGTCGGCAGAGACGTCCACGTCGCGGTCGCGGCAATGCCGAGCAGGGCCATAGCGCCGAGCAGGGCAATGCCGATGAAAGCAATGCCGGCCGGGCGGACAGCGCCGCCGATGGCGGCAACGTCGCGGACAGCGGCAGCGCGACTGCCGCGACTGCCGCCAAAGAGGCAAATGCAGCGCCGAGCGAGAACGGCGCCGGTGAGCCGGCAGGCGGCGCCGGCGAGCCGGCAGTCGCCGACGCAGATAGCTGACCGCAGGTCTATTTCCAGGCAATTCGAACGGCGGAGAGGTTTCTCCGCCGTCAGATTGCTGACAAACCCCTGGCGTTTGCCGGGGGTTTTTGATTCACTGGGTCATGTTGAAGCGACCCGCCCCTGAACAGAC
>NZ_NSGB01000017.1:0-139434 GCF_002294785.1 Mesorhizobium sp. WSM3868
TTGATGGTGAGGTTCGGAGCCGCGCCATCCTTGGCGAAAGCGATCGTGCCGTTGATATCGCCGGTCGCCGTCTGGCCACCTAGCGCCGCCAGCGGACCGACATCGGGAACGGCCAGCGTTAGCGTGCCAACCGGCAGGAACGCTTCGTCAAGCGCGAGGTCGCCCGAAACCTTGTTGTCGCCGAGTGCAAGGCTAAGCCCCCTGATCGCGCGCTTGCCGGCGGCAGTCACCAACGACGCCTCGATGTCGAGCGGCTGTTCCTCGACGCTGCCCGTCAGCGAGATATCGGCCGAGGGGTTGGCGATGTCCGCTTTGCCCTTCGCCGAGAGCTTGATGTCCTTCACCGTGCGGCCGGCCGCCGTCAGGCTCGCGCTGTCGGCCGACACCGAGAAATCCGGCGCCCAGCGCGGACCGCTGGCGGTCAGCGCGAAATTGACCCCGCCGGCAAGCGGCGTGCCCGCCAGCGACGACAGCGCCGATACATCGCCCAGCGTTCCCTTTACGTTTGCCTGGATGTCCGAGCCTTGCGCGCTGGCCGTGCCGCTGGCGCTGAGCGAGCCCGAGGTGAGCTCCAGCTCGTTGGCCGCGAAAGCGCCTTCCGGATCCCGGGTCGCGGTAGCCGAGAATTTCACCCGGTCGCCAAGCAGCGAGCTGATCTGCGGCGGCAGCGCCTTCGATACGGCGTCGGCGTTCATTTTCAGCGTCATCGACAGATCGGCGAGCGAGACGCCGGCGGTCAGCGCGGCATTGAGCGCATCGCTGCGCAACGTGCCCTGGTCGACGGTTACGGTGTCTCGGCTGATCGAACCGGCGAGATCGGCGGCTAGCTTGCCCGTCACCAGCGGCGCCAGGGTCGCCACGTCGGTCTTCAGACCGGCGGCCGCGAGCTTGACATTGACCGGCCCGGTGCGGGTCGCGACGTCGAAGCCGTCGGAATGGACCTGTCCCGTCACATTGTTGAGCTGCGTGCCGCCGACGGCGATCGAGGCCAAGGAGGTGCCGATGTCGACTATCGGCGCCTTGCCGTCGCCAAAGGCGCGTGCGGTCGCCTTCTCGACCGCGACCAGGATCGGCACCGCGCTGGTGCCGACGTCGATGGTGACGGGCTTGTCCTTGGCGGAGAGCTCGACGGCAAGATCGCTGGCGCCCTTCGGGTCGACATTGCCGATGGCCGTGCCGTGCACGGCGCCGCTCTCTACAATTGCGCGCTCGATATCGATCCCGCCTGTCGCGGTCGCCGTCCCGGCCACGTCGAAATTCGTCTTGCCGGCAAACAGCGACTTGAACTTCTCCGGCAGGAAGCGCTCGAATTCGCCGTCGCCTTTGGCCTCGATATAGTGGCCCCTGTCGCTCAACTGATGGCGGCCGGTGAGCTGGGCGACGATCTGACGGTCGACAACGAACGTGCCGATGCCGTTCCAATTGGCGAGCGGCCCCGTGCCGGAGACGACGATATCGACGGGGGGCGCATCGGGGAGCTTGAGCAAATTGGCGATGATGCCGCCGGCCGGCTCCGACGCCTTGAGATCGAGGTCGAGCTTGTTGTCGGCCGGCGCGAAACGGACCTTGGCGTCGACATTGCCCTGCTTGCCGTCGCGGCGGGCGACTTTGAGCACCGTGTCGATCGCCAGCGGCGATGGATCGGCCTTGAGCGAACCCTTGGCGGCAAGTTCGGCAATGCCGCTGCCGGCGAGCTCTTGCCCGAGCGCGATCTCCGGCAGCTCGATCTCTTTGACGTCGATCGAGACCGGCAGACTGTTCGATGCGCCTTGCGACGGCTGTTGGCCGGCTCGTGGCAGCCGCGCCAACTCGATGCGCTCGGCTTCGATGCGATCGGCGCTGAAGTTGCGCGACAAAAGCGCCGTCGGCGACCAGTCGAGCGCCACCTTGCGCGCCACCAGCCAGGGCCCGGTACGATCCTCCAGCACGACATGATCGAGCCTGAGCTGACCGGACCAGATGCCTTCGATACCGCTGACGGTGATCTTGCGGTCCTCGGTCGAGGCCAGCTTCGAGATCAGACCGGCGAGATTCTGACGGCCACCTTCGGTGCCGGTCAGCACGGCGAGCGCGCCGATCGCCACCACCAGCAGCAGGAGCAGCGTGTAAAGGCAGATACGAAGGATGCGCCAGAATATCCTCATCATCAGAACGCCTGACCGATGCCGGCATAGAGGCCGAAATGCGGATCGCCCGGATCGCGGTTGAGCGGCACGGCGGCGTCGATGCGCAGCGGCCCGAATGGCGTAAGATAGCGCAGACCGACGCCGGCGCCGACCTTGACGTCGGAGAAATCGGGGAAGGATTTGGTCGAGACCGTGCCGGCATCGACGAACGGAACGATGCCGATCGTGTCGGTGACGGCCATGCGCATCTCGACCGAGGTCTCGAACAGGGACAGGCCGCCGATCGGCTGGCCGTCGATGTCCTTCGGGCCGATACCTTGATAGGCATAGCCGCGCACCGAGCCGCCGCCGCCGGAATAGAAGCGCCTGTCGGCCGGAACATTCTGCAGCCCGGTGCCAACGATCGAGCCGAGCGTGGCGCGTTCGGCGAGGACGAATTTGCTCGCCGTATCGAGCGACTGGTAAGCCGAGCCTTCGCCCTTCAACTTAAGGAAGGTCGCGCCGTTCAAAATGTCGTAGCTCGGCTCGGCATAGGCGAGCGCCCGGAAACCCCTGGTCGGGTTGAGCTTGTTGTCGCGGCTGTCATAGACATATTGCAGCGGAATGCTGGCGATCAGATAGGTGTGCTTGCCGAAGGCGTCGGTGATCCTCGAGTAGTCGAGGTCGAATTCGGCCGAGACCCGCTGCCTCTTGTCGAGGTCGTAGGAGACTCCAACGTCGCCCTTGACCGAGAAATGGTCATAGGCGTCGGGGTGCTCCAACACGGTCTTGACGCCGGTGAAGAACTTCGATGTCGGCCCGAGCACCCCCGGCTTCTCGAACATGATGCCGGCATTGTAGTTGAGCGCGGAAATGCTGTTGCTGCCGATGCCGCTGATGGAGCCGTCGATGCGCAGCTTCTCTGCCTGGCCGAACAGGTTGCGGTGGCCCCAATAGCCTTCGAGCCCCAGTCCTTCCGTGTTCGAAAACGTGCCGCCGACGCCGAAAAAGCGCGGCTTGCGCTCGCTCACCTGGACGTCGATCGGAATGTTACCTTGGGCGTCGAGGCTCTCGCCCTCCTTGATGGTCACGCTGTTGAAGACTTCGAGCCCGAGCAGCCGATCGCGGGCATCGTCAATCTCTTGCGGCGAATATTGCTGGCCCCGCTTTAGGTCGGTCATGTATTCGGTGAAGTCGCGATCGACCTTTTCGGTGCCCTCGACGGTGGTGTCGCCATAGCCGGCGACCGGGCCGGCCGCGACCGTCAGTGTCACGTCGAGCGTCGAGGTGTCATGGTTTGCGACGATCTCGCGATCCGTCACCTTGGCTAGCGGCCTGCCCTCCTCCTTGAGCGCTCGCACGATCGCCGCTTCGGCCTTGAGCACGGCACCCGAACTGGCGTCGCCGCCCGCGATCAGGCCGAAATCGGCGCTCGCCAGGCCGGCCGCGTCGCCTTTCAGTCTGATGTCGCCGAGGGTGAATTTCGGCCCGGCGGCAATGCTGACGACCACCGGAATGGGCTGCGGCCCCTTGAATTCGGCGTCCGGCGGCAGTTCGTCGATGGACTTGCCCTCTATGGTGATGGTGACCACGCCCTCGTAGCGGGCGTCGGCATAAAGGGCGGCAACGAGTTGCTCGCGGTCGCTGCGCGCCTTGGCCATCAAGCCGAGCGACCCCGATACCGGATGCTCCTCGTCATTTTTGAGCGCCGAGGCATCTTCCAGCTTCTTGACCAGATCCTTGTCGGCATCGGGAGCGTCAATGGTCACCGAATAGCGCAGCGGATCGACGATGTCGGCATCCTCGTCCTTGGACGAGCCCCAAAGCTTGATGCCGAAAATCTCGAAAGCAGCCGCCGGCCGCGCTTCGCCGGCGAGCATGGCCGCGCAGACGAGCGCCAAAAGCAGGGCGCGCGGAAGCCCGCGCCCTGGCGCGATCCCTCCTGACATCTGCGTTTCATACGCCGGCATTACGCTAACCTAGACGACAAAACTAAAATTGGAATGAAGTTCTGAAACGCTCGTAAAGGGGCCACAATCCAATTGTCTGAAATAGACCGGGCTTGGAATTCACACCTTTTGCGCCTTCGCAAGAAAGCGTGAACCCTTGTCCCATGGAGGTTCTGTCGAAATACCGGCCTGTGGCCGGCATGGAAACCGTTGGCGGGTTGAAAACCTGCCGCGTTCGGCGTTGACAAGCCTATTTGATGCTTGATCATGGCCGGACGCTGCAATGTCGGGAGGGTGATATGGCAATGCGCGCGGCTCGTGGTCTCTCTTTCCTCGTTCTTCTGTTCTTTGCCTTGAGCGGGGCCGCGCAAGCGGCCGAAGCCCGGCGAATCGTGACGACCGACAACTCCGACTATTTCGGTTTCGACCTCAGGTCCGACCAGAATGTCAGCCTCGACCAATGCAAGACCACGTGCCTCGGCGATCCCGCCTGCCGCGCCTTCACCTACAACACCAAGGCCAAATGGTGCTTTCTCAAATCCGACTACAATCAGCTGAAACCCTTCAGCGGCGCAGTCGCCGGCAAAGTCGCAAACGTCGATGGCGACCCCGATATCGGCGCGCCGCCTCCACTTGCCTTCTTCCCCAACTGGATGGCCGATCAGGCCCAGCAGTTCCGCAACAAGCTGACCGATCCGGCCTATGACAAGCCGACCGAAGGGCTGGCCGCACTTCAAGCCGCGGCCGAGCAGGCAGCGCTGACCGGCGACCATCGCCTGGCCATGCAGAAATACCAGGCGGCGCTGTCTGTCCTGCCCGACGACGGCGCGCTCTGGCTGGCGCTGGCGCGCGAGACGCTCGGCGTGCAGCCGGCTTCCAACACCTCCGAACCCTCTACCCTGCCGGCAAACGTCACCTCGGCGGCCTTCAACGCCTATAAGCTGGTGCGCACGGCAAAGACCCGCGCCGAGGCGCTGGCGCTGCTTGCCGCCGGCCTCGACAAGCGCGACCTTTTCCGGCCGGCCATTCAGGCCTATGAGGCGAGCCTTGCGCTGGTGAACTCGCCAGCCGTGCAGGCCGACTACGCCGACCTCAAGGCACGCAAGGGTTTCCGCGTCATCGACCATTCCGTCGATGCCGATTCCTCTTCGCCGCGCATCTGCGCCCAGTTCTCCGAGGACTTGGTGAAGACCGGCGTCGACTATTCGCAGTTCGTCACCGTCGACAATGCCGCTCCCAAGGCTGTCGAAGCCAAGGACAAGCAGATCTGCGTCGAAGGGCTTGAACATGGCCAGCACTATGACGTGACCTTCCGCGCCGGTCTGCCGGCCGCGATCGGCGAGACGATTGCCGCTCCGGTCGTGCTGTCGATCTATGTCCAGGACCGCGCCCCGTCCGCCCGCTTCACCGGCGACAGCTTCGTGCTGCCGGCCGGCGCCCGCCGCGGCATTCCGGTCGTCACCGTCAACATGAGCGCCGCCAAGATGAAGCTCTACCGCATCGGCGACCGATCGCTGGCGCAGCTTCTGTCCGGCTACCAGTTCCTGCATCAGCTCGACGGCTACGACATTTCCACCATTTCCGACCAGATGGGCGAGCCGGTCTGGGAAGGCACGCTCGACATCGCCAACGACCTCAACAAGGAGGTCACCACCTCCTTCCCGGTCGACGAAGCGATCCCGCAGCGCAAGCCCGGCGTCTATGTGCTGACCGCCCAGCCGGTCGACGACAAGAGCGACGATTATGGTTCGCGCGCCACCCAGTGGTTCGTCGTTTCCGACATCGGTCTGTCCACTTATACCGGCCAGGACGGTCTCAACGTCTTTGCCCGCTCGCTGGGCTCTGCCAAGCCGATTGCCGGCGCCGAACTGACGCTGCTTGCCAAGAACAATGAAATCCTCGGCACGGCGACGTCCGACGCCGAGGGCCATGCCGTTTTCAACCCCGGCCTGACGCGCGGCGAAGGCGGCATGGTGCCGGCGGTGCTGATGGCCAAGCAGGGCGACAACGACTTCGTCTTCCTCGACATGGGCCGCGCCGGTTTCGATCTGTCGGACCGCGGCGTTGCCGGGCGTGCCGCGCCCGGCGCGCTCGACGTCTATGCCTGGACCGAGCGCGGCATCTACCGCGCCGGCGAAGACGTCCATGTCGCCGCCCTTGCGCGCGACGGCGCCGCCAAGGCGGTCGAGAACCTGCCGCTGACCTTCATCTTCACCCGACCCGATGGCGTCGAGAACCGCCGTATCGTCAGCGACGGCGCTTCCGCCGGCGCCCATGCCGTCGATCTGTCGCTCGAGCCTAACGCCATGCGCGGCACCTGGTCGGTGTCGATCTACACCGATCCCAAGCAGGCACCGGTCGCCAGCCATATGTTCCTGGTCGAAGACTTCGTGCCGGATCGCATCGAGTTCGACTTGACGGCCGACAAGAAGGAAATCGCGCAGGGCGAGACAGCCAATGTCAGCGTCGACGGCCGCTTCCTCTATGGCGCGCCGGCCGCCGGCCTCGCGCTCGAAGGCGAGATGACGCTGTCGACCACGGACAGCTGGGATCGGTTCAAGGACTTCACCTTCGGTCTCGCCGACGAGCAGTCGGCCGAACCTTCGGTGACGCCTTTGGCCAACCTTCCCCTCGTCGGCGACGACGGCAAGGCGACCTTCCCGGTCTCGATCGACCAACTGCCCTCCACGACCAAGCTGATCAACGCCAAGGTCACAGTCCGCATGCGCGAAGCCGGCGGCCGTGCCGTCGAGCGCTCGCTCGACATCGCCGTCCAGCCGGAAAAGGAGATGATCGGCATCCGCCCGGATTTCGAAGGCGGCGAGGTGCCGCAAGGCGGAACGGCGAAATTCAGCATCATCGCCGTCGATCCGAACGGCAAACGCGAGGAGCTGAAGGGCGCGCAGTGGTCGCTGGTCAAGGTCGAGCGCAATTACCAGTGGTACCGTTCGAACAATTCCTGGAACTATGAAGCGGTGAACCTCACCAAGGCCGTCGCCAACGGCCAGATCGACCTGAAAGCCGACGGCGAGGCGACCGTGTCGCTTCCTGTCGACTGGGGCCGCTACCGGCTCGAGGTCGAGACGGCCGACCCCGATGGCCCGGCGACCAGCTATGAGTTCGACGCCGGCTGGTACGTCGCCTCGACCACCACCGAAACACCGGACGGCCTGGAGATCGCTCTCGACAAGGACACTTACGCCGCCGGCGAGGTGGCCAAGCTCAAGGTGTCGCCGCATTTTGCCGGCGAACTCCTGGTCACCGTCGGCGCCGAGAAGCTGTTGAAGACCGTCACCGCTTCGGTGCCGACCGGCGGCAGCACCGTCGACATCCCGGTCGGCAACGACTGGGGCGCCGGCGCCTATGTCACGGCGACTTTGTTCCGGCCCGGCGATGCGCAGGAATCGCGCATGCCGGCCCGCGCAATCGGCGTCAAATGGCTGACCGTCGATCCGGGTTCGAAAAAGCTCACTGTTGCGCTTACGCCGCCTGAAAAGACGGCCCCGCGCCAGCAGCTGTCGATCCCGGTCGCCGTCAGCGGCGCGCAAGCCGGCAGCAGGGCCTATGTGATGGTCGCGGCCGTCGATGTCGGCATCCTCAATCTCACCAACTACAAGGCGCCAGATCCGGAGGACTGGTTCTTCGGCCAGCGCATGCTGGGTCTGGAAATCCGCGACCTCTATGGCCGCCTGATCGACGGTTCGCTCGGCACCACCGGCAAATTGCGGACCGGCGGCGACGGCGCCAACATGCAGTCGCAGGGCAGCCCGCCGACCGAGAAGCTGGTCGCCTTCTTCTCCGGCCCGGTCGAGCTCGATGCCAACGGCAAGGCGCGGATCGATTTCGACATCCCGCAGTTCAACGGCACCGTGCGCGTCATGGCCGTCGCCTGGACCAAAGAGGCCGTCGGCCATGCTCAAACCGACGTCATCGTGCGCGATCCGGTGGTGATCACCGCCGGCCTGCCGCGCTTCCTGGCGCCTGGCGATGCCGCGACGATGCGTCTCGACATCGCCGACACCGACGGCCCTGCCGGCGACTACAAGCTGTCGGTCACCACGACCGGCGATCTCTCGACCGGCGACAAGCCCCTGCCCGAGAAGCTGACGCTTAGCCAGGGCAAGCGGCAAGCGCTCTCATTTCCGCTGATCGCGCAGACGGCGGGCGACGCTTCGATCACCGTCAAGCTCGCGCATGACGGCGGAACGGAGGTCGAGCAGACGCTCTACCTGCCGGTGCGCCCGGCGCAGCTCCCGGTCACCAACCGCATGGTGGTCGACCTGAAGCCCAATGGCGGAGCCTTGCGCGTCGACAAGGAGCTGCTCGCCGCAAGCGTGCTCGACGGTGCTTCGGTCAGCATCGGCGTCTCGCAGGCAGCCGCCTTCGACGTCCCTTCGCTTTTGATGACGCTCGATCGCTACCCCTATGGCTGCGCCGAACAGACAACCAGCCGCGCCTTGCCGCTGCTCTATGTCAACGACATGGCCAAAAGCATCGGCATGGAGAGCGATCCGGACCTGCATGGGCGCATCCAAGATGCCGTCTACAAGGTGCTGAGCTACCAGGCATCAAGCGGCAGCTTCGGCCTCTGGGGCCCGGGGTCCGGCGATCTCTGGCTCGATGCTTATGTCACGGAGTTCCTGACCCGGGCACGCGAGCAGAAATACGACGTGCCGGCTCAGGCGATGAACCAGGCGCTGAACAACCTGCAGAACTCGCTTGGTTATGACCAGGACGTCCAGGATCGCGGCAGCGAGATCGCCTACGCGCTCTATGTGCTCGCCCGCAACAAGAAGGCCTCGATCGGCGATCTGCGCTACTATTCGGACACGCAGCTCGAGTCCTTCTCCAGCCCGATGGCTGTCGCCCAACTGGCCGCGAGCCTGGCGCTCTATGGCGACACCCAGCGTTCGGAGGCGACTTTCCAGACGGCCTTGCGGCTGGCGCAGGCAAGCACCGAATACGACTACTATCGCTCCGATTATGGCTCGCCCCTTCGTGACGGCGCGGCGATGCTTGCGCTGGCCGCGGAATCGAAGCCGGTGCCGAGCATCGTGCCGCAGCTGATCAGGCTGGTGGCGCGTGAACGCGCCGACGCCCGCTGGACGAGCACGCAGGACGAATCCTGGATGCTCCTTGCGGCAAGGGCGCTGAAGGAAGGCAACAATTCGATCACGCTTTCCGTCAACGGCGCGCCGCATACCGGCGGCTATTCCGATCGGGTTGCCGGCAACGACCTTGTCGACAGCCCGCTCGCCATCGCCAACACCGGCACGACGGCGCTGCAGGCGGTGGTCACCGCGGTGGCCGCACCCGTCGAGCCGCTGCCGGCCGGCGGCGACGGCTTCACCATCGATCGTACCTACTACAGGCTCGACGGCACTAAGGCCAACATCACCGAGGCCAGGCAGAACGAACGCTATGTGGTCGTGCTCAAGGTCTATGAGCAGAACAAATGGCCCTCGCGCCTGCTGATCACCGATCTGTTGCCGGCCGGCTTCGAGATCGACAATCCGAGCCTGGTGTCCAGCGCTCAGTTGTCGAACTTCTCCTGGCTGGCGCAGACCGACGCCGCGCATCTGGAGTTCCGCGACGACCGCTTCGTCGCCGCCTTCAATCCCAACGAAGGCGACGGCGACCGCAACATCACGCTGGCCTATGTCGTGCGCGCCGTGACGCCCGGCACCTATGCCCATCCGGCGGCGACGGTGGAGGACATGTACCGGCCGCAATATTCGGCCCGCACCGCCTCCGGCATGATGGAGGTCAAGGCGGAGTAAGTATTCCGACGCTGGCGATCACAAACATGTCGATAGCGCTGCCCATCATCCAACTGCCAGCACCTTATCCTCGTGAAAGACGGGGAGAAGGGACAAGCTCCAGCGCTGACGCCCTCCTCTCCCCGTCGTTCACGGGGAGAGGGTAAGGGTGAGGGGCAGCGCCATGCTCTCCAAAAAATTGTTGCGCCGCGCTGCCATAACGGCAGCGTCCTCCGCCGCCTGTCTTGCCCTTTCCGTCGCCGCTCTCTGGGAGCTCGACCGCGCCTTCCCGCCGCCGCTCCCGGCGCCGCTGACGGTCTCCACCGAAGTGCAGGACCGCGACGGCGAACTCTTGCGCGCCTTCGCCACACCGGACGGTTATTGGCGGCTGGAAACTCGGCTCGACCAGGTCGACAAGCAGTTCGTCGACATGCTGGTCGCCTATGAAGACAAGCGCTTCTGGGACCACCGCGGCGTCGACATGCTGGCGCTTTGTCGCGCCGCCGGGCAGTTCGCCACCAGCGGCCACATCGTTTCCGGCGGCTCGACGCTCTCGATGCAGCTTGCCCGTCTGATCGAGCCGCGCGACAGCCGCAGCCTCGCCTCCAAGGCCAGGCAAATCCTGCGCGCCATCCAGATCGAGCGGCGTTTGTCCAAGCGCGAAATCCTCGAGCGCTACCTGACGCTGGCGCCCTATGGCGGCAACCTGGAAGGTGTGCGCGCCGCCTCGCTCGCCTATTTCGGCAAGGAGCCGAAGCGGCTGACCGTATCGGAAGCAGCACTTTTGGTCGCGCTGCCGCAGTTGCCGGAAAAGCGCCGGCCAGACCGCAACCTCGACATCGCGCATGCCGCGCGCGACCGCGTGCTCACCCGCATGGTCTCGGCCGGTCTGCTCAACGAACGAGAGGCAGCGCGCGCCGCGCTCGAGGACGTCTCCGGCCTGCGCCGCAAGCTGCCGGCATTGGCCGCGCATGCGTCCTACGCCATGCTGCCCAAGGCTCAACCCGGCAAGCCGCTGCAACTCACCATCCGCCGCAGTGTTCAGCAAGGGCTGGAACAGGTGGCGAAAGAGGCCGCCAGGAAGCTCGGCCCAAAGCTTTCCGTCGCCATGGTGATGGCCGATGCCCGCACCGGCGACATTCTTGGCGAAGTCGGTTCAGCCGATTTCTTCGACGCCAGCCGATCCGGCTGGATCGACATGACCAAAGTAGTGCGCTCGCCCGGCTCGACGCTGAAGCCGTTCATCTATGGGCTTGCCTTCGAGCAAGGCCTGGTGGCGCAGGAGACGATCATCGAGGACAGCCCCGCCGACTTT
Source organism: Mesorhizobium sp. WSM3868 (assembly GCF_002294785.1). Lineage (NCBI taxonomy): Bacteria > Pseudomonadati > Pseudomonadota > Alphaproteobacteria > Hyphomicrobiales > Phyllobacteriaceae > Mesorhizobium > Mesorhizobium sp. WSM3868. Next base: position 11,129 of record NZ_NSGB01000017.1, read on the forward strand.
GGCGGCTACCGGCCGAAGAATTTCGACATGGGCTACCAAGGCGACGTCAGCATCAGGCAGGCGCTGCAGCTGTCGCTCAACGTGCCGGCGATCCGGGTGCTGGACGCAGTTGGTCCCGCGCGGCTCACGGCGCGCTTCCGCCAGGCCGGCGTCAACCTGGTCCTGCCGCTCAACGAGGCGCCCGGGCTGGCGATCGGCCTCGGCGGCGCCGGCGTGACTTTGCGCGACCTGGTGCAGCTGTATACCGGCCTCGCCAATGGCGGCAAGATGCACACGCTGCATGACGGCACCGAGCCGGCCAATGCCGGGCGCGTCACCGCCACCATCCTCGACGACCAGGCCGCCTGGCAGATCGACGACATCCTGTCCGGCGTGAAGCCGCCCGAAGGTGCGGCCCAGCGCGGCATCGCCTACAAGACCGGCACATCTTACGGCTATCGCGATGCCTGGTCGGTTGGCTTCGACGGCCGCTATGTGCTTGGCGTCTGGGTCGGCCGTGCCGACGCCGGCCCGGTACCTGGCCTCTCCGGCTATGTCTCGGCCGCGCCCATCCTGTTCGAAGGCTTTGTCCGCTCGGGTTTGGCGAGCGTGCCGCTGCCCGGCCGGCCGCCGGGTCTCTTCAATCCCAAACGCGAAGAGTTGCCGGTGACGCTCGCCCGCTTCGGCGCCGGCTCCGACGGGCTGGTGCAGGCAACGCCGACCGAGCCGGCGCCCACCATCGTCTTCCCGCCGGACGGGGCTCGCGTCGACCTCGGCACCAACTCTGCGGACGCTTCGCCGCTTGTGCTGAAGCTGCAAGGCGGCCGCGCGCCGTTCCGCTGGCTTGCCAACGGCAAGCCGCTCGCCGGCATCGACCGCCGCCGCACCGCGACCTGGCAGCCCGACGGCACCGGCTATTCGACTCTCACCGTTATCGACGCCGCCGGGCGCGCGGCGAGCGTGAAGGTTTTCGTTGAATAGAATCCGGCAAGCGATTCGGCGCGTTGCGCCTTTCAAGGATCGAAAGGCACTTCTCTCGAGGCTTATCGCGAAGCACACCCGTCCTTCAGCGGGAGCAGCTATAATCCTCCCGGCACTGGCTCTCCTGGCTGCCTTCTCCGCCCACGCCGACCCCCTGCCCGCCGGATTCGTCCGGCTCGCCAATGTCGATCCGACCATTCGCCAGGACATCCGCTATGCCGGGCTGGTAAACTTCCTGCAGCGCAAGGTCGACGGCTACGAAGCGCCGGTCTGCATCCTGACCGCGCCGGCGGCGAAGGCGCTGTCCGTCGTCCAGAAAGCAACAACGGCCAAGGGCCTGACGCTGATACTCTTCGACTGTTACCGCCCGGCACGCGCCGTCGCCGACATGGGCAGATGGACATGGCAAGGCGGCCCGCCCGACCCGCAGTGGTATCCGAAGGTCGACCGCGGCGACCTCATCTCCGAGGCTATGTCGGCGAACTGTCCAGCCACTCGCGCGGCTCGACCGTTGACCTCGCCGTCGCTGAGCTTGACGAGACAACCGCGGCTCATCGCGCCTGCGGCGCGACTGACCCCGGCACCCTCGACTTCGGCACCGGATTCGACTGTTTCGATTCGGCGAGCGAGACGGCCCACCGCCCGCTGCCCCTCCAAGCGACGGCAAACCGCACGATGCTGCTTTCGGCCATGCGCGCCGCCGGCTTCGGCAACTATGCGCGCGAATGGTGGCATTTCACCCTTGCCGACGAGCCGTTCCCAAGCAGCGCTTCGATTTTCCGGTGACCGCCGACTAGGGCCACACGGCTTGCCGTGACCGCGACCGCTTCTAATTAGGCCCGCTGACGAGGATCCATGTTGCCGCCACGTGAGGAAGATATTTCCTCGACTGGCCACCCCTCAGCGAAAAATTGCTGCAAGGAGATGAAAAAGGCAACATTCAGTGCATCTAATTTCTATAAATTCGCTAGAGTTCGGGCCGTTCAACGGAGGCGGAAATGACCAACCCTCATTTCGGGAAACTGCTCGGCGCGCTGGTCGCCACATCTGTCCAGTTCGGCACCCTCGGTTTCGCGTTTGCCGATACGACCATTCTCAATGTGTCCTACGACCCGACCCGTGAGCTCTACAAAGCCTATGACGAGGCCTTCGCCGCGCACTGGAAGGCGGAGACCGGGGAAACCGTTACCATCCAACAGTCGCATGGCGGATCCGGCGCCCAGGCGCGAGCCGTCATCGACGGTCTCGACGCCGATGTCGTGACGCTCGCGCTCGAGGGCGACATCAACGCCATTGCCGCAAAGACGAAGAAGATCAATCCGGACTGGCGCACGAAGTTCGAGAACAACTCGGCCCCCTACACCTCGACCATCATCTTCCTGGTGCGCAAGGGCAATCCCAAGGGCATCCATGACTGGAGCGATCTGGTGAAGGACGGCGTCCAGGTAATCACGCCGAACCCCAAGACCTCGGGCGGCGCGCGCTGGAACTACCTCGCCGCCTGGGCCTATGCCAATGCCAATGACGGCAATGACGAAGCCAAGACCAAGGAGTTCGTCGGCAAGCTCTATGCGAATGTCCCGGTCCTCGATACCGGTGCCCGCGGCTCGACCGTGACCTTTGCGCAGAAGGGGCTGGGCGACGTGCTGATCGCCTGGGAGAACGAAGCCTATCTCGCGCTCGATGAATTCGGCGCCGACAATTTCGACATCGTCTACCCGCCGACCTCGATCCTGGCCGAGCCGCCGGTCGCCGTCGTCGACGGCAATGTCGACGCCAAGGGCACCCGCAAGGTCGCCGAGGCTTATCTGAGCTGGCTCTATTCGAAGGAAGCCCAGACCATCATCGCCAAGAACCACTATCGTCCGGCCAAGCCCGACCTGGTGCCTGCCGAGGATCTCGCCAAGCTACCGGCAATCAAGCTCGTCACCATCGACGATCCGCAATTCGGCGGTTGGAAGAAGGCGCAGCCTTATCATTTCGGCGACGGTGGTATATTCGACCAGATTTACAAGCCCGCCCAATGAAGCATGGCGGCCATGGGCCGGATGAAACCTGATTGGGTCTATTGTACGAGTGCCCGAGCCGAGGCGAAGGGCACTCTGGTCTGAGTAAGAAGGGACGATCCAGAACAGCATGAACACAGCACCCGCCAAGGCGGGGTGGCGGTTCAGACAGCCGAGTGTCATTCCGGGCTTCGGATTGACGCTCGGCTTCTCGCTTGCCTACCTGACGCTTATCATCCTCATCCCGCTTTCGGGGCTGGTCTGGCGTTCGGCCGCGCTCGGCTGGACCGACTTCTGGGCGATCGCCGTCGACCGGCGCACCCTCAATGCGCTGAAGATCAGCTTCGGCACCGCCTTCCTGGCCGCCGCGATCAACGTCGTCTTCGGCACCATCGTCGCCTGGGTGCTGGTCCGCTACCGGTTCCCCGGCCGCCGCATCGCCGATGCGATGGTCGACCTGCCCTTCGCCTTGCCCACCGCAGTCGCCGGTATCGCGCTCACCACGCTCTATGCGCCGAATGGCTGGATTGGCCAGCTTCTGATGCCACTCGGCATCAAGGTCGCCTACACCCCGCTCGGCATCGTCATCGCCTTGGTGTTCATCGGCCTGCCCTTCGTGGTGCGCACCGTCCAGCCGATCATGGAGGAGCTCGACAGGGAGGTCGAGGAAGCTGCCGCCACGCTTGGCGCCAACCGCTTCCAGACCATCACCCGCGTGCTCTTCCCGGGACTGGCGCCGGCCATCGTCACCGGCTTCTCGCTCGCCTTCGCGCGCGGTGTCGGCGAATACGGCTCGGTCATCTTCATCGCCGGCAACCTGCCCTTCAAGTCGGAGATCGCGCCGCTCCTCATCGTCATCCGGCTCGAGGAATACAATTACGAGGCGGCGACCGCGATCGCCGCGATCATGCTGGCGCTGTCCTTCGTGATGCTTTTGGTCGTCAACCTCGTCCAGACATGGAGCCGCAAGCGCTATGGCTGATCCCGAGATCAAATCCTACGAACCGCACCACGAAAGCCAATCGGCCGCGGTGACCGAAAGCCGGCCGGTGCGCTGGGTGGCGATGGGAATAGCCTTCTCCTTCCTCGCCGTCTTCCTGCTTCTGCCGCTGATCGTTGTCTTCCACGAGGCGCTTAGCAAAGGCATCGGCGCTTACACGGAGGCGCTTGCCAGCCCCGACACGCGCTCGGCGATCCGCCTGACGCTGCTGGTGGCGGCGATCTCCGTGCCGCTCAACCTCATTTTCGGCATCTCGGCTGCCTGGGCGATCGCCAAGTTCGAGTTCAAGGGCAAGGCCTTTCTGACCACCCTCATCGACCTGCCGTTCTCGGTGTCGCCCGTCATTTCCGGCCTGGTTTATGTGCTCCTCTTCGGGGCGCAAGGCCTGCTCGGCGCGTGGCTGAAGGCGCATGGCATCGTCATCCTGTTCGCCGTGCCGGGCATTGTGCTCGCAACCATCTTCGTCACCTTCCCCTTCGTCGCCCGCGAGCTGATCCCGCTGATGCAGGAACAGGGCAATGGCGACGAGGAGGCGGCCCTGTCACTCGGCGCCAATGGCTGGCAGGCCTTCTGGTATGTGACGCTGCCCAACGTCAAATGGGGCCTGCTCTACGGCGTGCTACTCTGCAACGCGCGCGCCATGGGCGAGTTCGGCGCCGTGTCGGTGGTCTCAGGTCACATTCGCGGCCTCACCAACACCATGCCGCTGCATGTGGAAATTCTCTACAATGAGTATAACGCCGTCGGCGCCTTCGCAGTCGCTTCGCTGCTTGCCGGCCTGGCGTTGGTGACGCTGGTCTTGAAAACACTTCTGGAGATGCGCTACGGCGCCGAGATTGCCGCGACGCGCGGACATTAGATGCATGCCGCCCGAAACCGCATAGCATGCATCAGTTGATTGAGGGATCTGTATGGAAGTTCGCGTTGTCAACGTGCGCAAGGAGTTCGAGCGGTTTCCGGCGCTCCACGACGTTTCGCTCGACATCAGGTCGGGCGAGCTTATCGCGCTGCTCGGGCCATCCGGTTCCGGCAAGACGACGCTCCTCCGCCTGATCGCCGGCCTGGAGCGGCCCACCAAGGGCGCCATCTTCTTCGGCGAAGAGGATGCCTCGCAGAAGTCGATCCAGGAGCGCAATGTCGGCTTCGTGTTCCAGCATTACGCTCTGTTCCGCCACATGACGGTTGCCGACAATATCGGCTTCGGCCTCAAGGTCCGGCATGGCGCCGCGCGTCCCTCGGCGCAGGAGATCCGCCGCCGTGCCTCGGAACTCCTCGACCTCGTCCAGCTGTCGGGGCTGGAAAAGCGCTATCCGGCACAGCTTTCCGGCGGCCAGCGCCAGCGCGTCGCGCTCGCCCGCGCCATGGCCATCGAGCCCAAGGTGCTTTTGCTCGACGAGCCGTTCGGCGCGCTTGACGCGCAGGTGCGCCGCGAGCTGCGCCGCTGGCTGCGCGAAATCCACGACGCCACCGGCCACACCACCGTCTTCGTTACCCACGACCAGGAGGAGGCGCTCGAACTCGCCGACCGCGTTGTCGTCATGAGCCAAGGTCGCATCGAGCAGGTCGGCTCGGCCGACGAGATCTACGACACGCCGAACTCGCCTTTCGTCTACAGCTTCATCGGCGAATCGAGCTCGCTGCCGGTCAAGGTCGACAATGGCGAGATCTGGCTCGCCGACCGACCGGTCGGCCTGCAGGCGCCGCATGCGCCGTCCGGGGAGGCCCTGCTCTACTTTCGTCCGCACGATGTCGAGCTGCTCGACGGCTGCAGCGGCTGCATTGCCGGGACGGTCGCCGCAAGCCGCCGCGTCGCCGGCACAAGGCGGGTCGAGCTCGAGATCGGCGGCGAGCGTCAGCGCGTCGAGATCGAGCTGCCGGTCGATCATCCGGCGGCACAGAAGAGCCGGGTGGCTTTCAGGCCGAGGCGCTGGAAGCTTTTCCCGGCCTCCTGACCTGTTTGCCGCCTGCCGCTTCCGGGCGCGCGGCAGTGGCCCCGATGAATCAGGTTGGAAGAAAATCCTAGCAAGCGGCTGTTCGGGCGGGAGATTTTCCCGCTGCTCGTGCGTCCCCCGGACCGCGTGCCTCGCGCAGCCAGGCTTTCCTTTTTATGGTCACACCATAGTTCTGATTGTCTGGAGGAGGACCGTTTTCATGAAGCGCTTATTGCTGGGTATTGCCACGCTTGCCGGCTTCGTCGTCCTCGCGTCCTCCCAAGCCTGGTCGGCCGACAAGCTGCTCAATGCCTCCTACGACGTCGGCCGCGAATTGTTTGCCGACATCAACAAGGCTTTCATCGCTCAGCATCCCGGCGTGACCGTCGATCAGTCCCACGCCGGAACCTCGGCGCAGGCTCGTGCCATCGCGGAAGGTTTGGCAGCCGACGTCGTCACCTTCAACCAGGTCACCGACGTCGATTTCCTGGTCAAGAGGGGTCTGATCTCCGCGGACTGGCAGAAGGATTTCCCAGACAACGCATCGCCTTTCTATTCGCTGCCGTCCTTCCTTGTTCGTGCTGGCAATCCCAAGCACATCAAGGACTGGAACGATCTGGTGCGTGACGACGTGCAGGTGATCTTCCCCAACCCGAAGACATCAGGCAATGCGCGCTATACCTATCTCGCTGCCACCGCTTACGCCAAGGAGGCCTTCAAGGGCGACGACGCCAAGGTGAAGGAGTTCATCGCCAAGCTGTTCGCCAACGTGCCGATCTTCGACACCGGCGGCCGCGCCGCCACCACCACCTTCGTGCAGCGCGAGATCGGCGACGTGCTGATCACCTTCGAATCCGAAACGCGCGGCATCCGCAGGGAATATGGCGACGACAAGTTCGAGCAGGTCACGCCTTCAGTCAGCCTGCTGGCCGAATTCCCGGTGGCGATCGTCGATAAGATCGCCGACGAGCACGGTAGCCGCGATCTCGCCAAGACCTATCTCGAATTCCTCTATTCGCCCGAGGGCCAGGACATTGCCGCCCGCAACGGCCTGCGGGCCCGCGACGCAGCAGTGGCCGCCAAATACAAGGCCGAGTTTCCCGACGTGCGCCTGTTGACGGTAGACGAGGTCTTCGGCGGCTGGGACAGGGTGCAGAAAGAGCATTTCGCGGCAGGCGGCTTGCTCGATCAGGCCTATGGCAGCCGGTAGCGCTTACAATCAAAAGAAGTGGCAAGCCGTCATCGCCGTCGCCATCGCCGGCTTTTTTCAATCTGGAGCCGGCATCACTTTGCCGACGAAATCAACGCGGCCAATGTGAAAAACGTTACGAAGAATCAAGGCGTTTGTGCCTAAACCTGTGTCGAAGAATTGTTGTGCCAAACCGCGTAGCGCGGCCAAACTGTCATGATTTGCACACAAACAACCGCCAGATGCAGGCGATTGGGGTTTGATAAACTGAATCGGGCATGCTGACCAAAAAAGGCAAATACGGCCTCAAGGCCCTCGTGCATCTTTCCGGCCTGCCGGCTGGCCAGCTTGCATTCGTCAACGACATAGCGGTCGCAAACAACATCCCGAAGAAGTTCCTGGACGCCATCCTGGGCGAATTGCGCAATGCCGGCTTCGTCCAGAGCCGCAAGGGCAAGGAAGGCGGCTATCGCCTCGCCAGGCCCGCTTCCGAGATCAAGATCGGCCATGTCGTGCGCGTGCTCGACGGGCCGTTGGCGCCGATCCCTTGCGCCAGCCGCACGCAATATCAGCGCTGCGAGGACTGCGACGAGGCGACGTGCCAGGTCCGTCACATGATGCTGGAAGTGCGCCAGGCGATCGCCGAGGTGCTCGACAACCGCAGCCTTGCCGCCATGCGCGACGCCGACAACGACGATTTCCCGGTCGAACTCACGTCGCAGATCTGATCGCTCAGCCGCGCCGCCTCGCCGTTGGTTGTCTGTCCGCGACAGACGCTGTAAATCGGCTGACGGATGTATGAAGGTTTGGGGGTATCTGACGCATGAGGCTGCCTCGGCTTGGCAAGTCCCGCAGGGCCAACCGGCAACCGTCATCCGCCAGCGTCTATCATACCGAGATCATCGCCGACGTTGCAGTGCCGGAGCGCGGCGAGACCGTCCGCTTCTTCAGCCGCAAGCTCCTCCGCCCCGGCAAGTTGCGCAGCGTCTCCAACAAGGATCTGCGCGAAAGCCTGCTTTCCTTGTTCTATCTCGGCGTGGCGGCGGTGTTGCCGGTAGCCTGGTGGGCGCCGATCTGCGATTGGGTTTCGACGCTTCGACGCAAGCGTCATTTTCGCAAGGATTTCGCGCGCTATGACGTGGCGATCAAAGCGGTGCTTGGCGATGATGCCGACACGCGAAGCCTTTTCAGGGGACATCTCGCCGCCGCGCATCGCCGCCGTCTGATGCTTGCCGCTCATCTGGCGCCTGGCAGGCGCTGGTCGCCGGCAATCCGGCTGGAAGGCATCGACGGCTTGCGCGAGGCCTTGCAGCGCGGCCGCGGCGCCATCGTCTGGTGCGATCAGTTCATCGCCCAGACCATCATGGGCAAGCGCGCCCTCTTCGAAGCCGGCATCGAAGCGCACCAGGTGAGCGTCAACTTTCACGGCTTTTCGGAAAGCAAATTCGGCCTGCATGTGATCAACAGGCCGCTGATCGAGGTCGAAAACCGGTTTCTGAAGAGCCGCATCGTATTCGAGCGCGCCGACGCCTACCAGGTTACGGCGCGCATCCAGAAGACGCTGAAGGAGAACGGAGTCGTGCTGATGACCAACACCATCCACGCGGGATCTACCTTCACCGAGAGCGCCATGGGCGAGCGTGGCTGGACCCACCTCGCCTCGGCGCCGGCGAATTTTGCGGCGCGCGCCGGCGCTGCGCTGTTTGGCATGTCGACCCTTGAGACTGTGCCCTTTCGCGAATACCGGGCGATCGTCAGTCCCGAACTGAAGCCCAACGCTGCCCAGCCTGCATCCCGGCCGGCAAAGGACGTGGCGGCAAAGAACTTCGTTCTGCAAGCGGCTTATATCCTGCTCAAGCGCGACCGGCTGCTGGAAGCGGTCAAATCGTATCCCGAGCAGATGATGGCCTGGTCCAGCGCCAACCGGCTCACCGGACAACAGGATCAAGCCGCGATCGGCGGCGACGCCGCATAATGCATTTCCCCCAGACTCGCAGCGGTTTTGCGTCAACGACATGCATCAGAACGAAGCCTGAAAACTGCGTCGCCTGAACCTGTTCAGCTCGAGGGGCTTGAGCTCAGTGCTTGCTTTAGGATGGCGGCGACGCTCCGCGCGCCATCCGCCGTCACCGCCGCTTCGTCCGGCTCCGGTTCTTCCAAGGTCGCGAACTGGCTGTCGACCAGGCTCGCCGGCATGAAATGGCCTTTGCGCCCCGACACCCGTCGCCAGGCAGTCTCGCGATCGATCTTCAGATAGAGGAAGACGATGCCGGGGCAAAAGCTGAGCAGCCGGTTCCGGTAGCTGCGCTTCAGCGCCGAACAGGCCGCCACCGGCTTGTGTCCCTCGCCGACGGAAGCTGCGATGCGCTCGCCGATGGCATCGAGCCAACCCTCGCGCAACGCATCCGTCAGCGGCGCGCCGCGCGCCATGCGCGCCACGTTTTCTGGTGGATGCAATAGGTCGCCCTCGATGAAGACCGCGCCCAGCGCCTCGGCCAGCGCTTCGCCGATCACCGACTTGCCGCAGCCGGCGACCCCCATCACGACTACGGCCGGCGCTGACCGGATGTCGTTCAATGGAAACCTCCGACGGCTGTGGCCTTGCGATCCTTCATCCACAATCAGCGGCTTGCCGGCGCACGGCCATAGAGCAAAAGCATGGCCACGATCACGACGCCGTAAATGATCTGCCGCCCCGCCTCCGGCATCTGCATGACCGAGAGGATCGATTGCAGCAGCGTGATCAGGATCACGCCGGCGACGGTGCCGAGATATGAGCCGCGGCCGCCGAGGATCGAAGTGCCGCCCAGCACCACGGCGGCGATCGACGGCAACAGATAGGCGTCGCCCATCGACTGCGCCGCCTTCGATGCGTAGCCCGCGAGCAGGACGCCCCCGAAGGCCGAGAGCCCGCCGGAGACGGCAAAGGCAATCAGCACGACGCGGCGCGTGTCGATGCCGGAAAGATAGGCGGCGCGCTCGCGGTTGCCTATGCCGTAAACGACGCGGCCGAAGGAGGTGCGGGTCAGCACGAAAACCATTGCCGCCCCTATCAGCGCCCAGATGATCACCGCGTTCGGCACCCCCGGAATGGTAAAGCCGGTCGCAAGGTAGCGCATCGCCGCCGTCGCCGAATCCTGCGGCGAGAACCCGCCCGTGTAGACCACCATCAATCCTTGCGCGACGGCGTTGGTGGCTAGAGTGATGATCATCGACGGAATGCGCAGATAAGCCACGCCGACGCCGTTGACGATGCCGATCGCGACCCCGCACAGAACGCCGAACGGGATGGCGATCACGACGCCGACTGGACCGTAGGCTGCAGCGGCACAGGCCATCATCGCGCCGGTCGCTACCGACCACGGCACCGAAAGGTCGATCTGGCCGAGCAGGATCACCAGCATCATGCCGGTGGCGATCACGCCGAGGAACGACGCGACCTTCAGCTGCTGCAGGAGATATTCCGGCGAGAGAAAACTGCGCGAATAGAGGCTACCGAGCAGAAGCAGGATAACGATGCAGGCAAAGGCGGTCGCCACCGCCGGATCGGCGCGGCGGATGAATTTCGGCATGCGGCTGGCGATGCCGCCAAGCGTCGTTTCGCTCACAGGAACCACTCCAGCCGGTTGCGCACCCGAAACAGCGCGAAGGCGCCGAGGCTGACCGCGATCAACAGGATGATGCCCTGGAACAGCGGCTGCCAGAGCGGGTCGAAATCGAAGACGAACAGCAGGTCGCCGATGGTGCGGAAGGCGAGCGCTCCGAAGATCGCGCCAATAGCGCTGCCTTTGCCCCCGAACAGCGAGACGCCGCCGAGCACAACTGCCGCGATCGAGAACAACGTATAGGCATTGCCGCTCGCATAGGCAGCCTCGCCCGTATAGGTAAAGAAGGTGAGGAACAGGCCGCCAATCGCGGCAAGCAGTCCGGCCAGCGTGTAGGCAAGGAACTTGCCCCTGCGGATCGGCACACCTGACATATAGGCGGCCGTCTCGGACGAGCCCGCAGCGTAAGCGGCGCGGCCGAGCTCGGAGCGGCGGAACGGCACCCACACGACAAGCACGACGACGAACAGCGCCATCAGGCTTGCCGGCACGACGCCGAAGAAGCGCCCTGTCAGGAAATCGGCGACGTCCTCGTTGACCGATCCGCCGGGAACCGGTCGCAAAAGCAGCGCGAGACCGAAATAGACGGCGCCCGTGGCTATCGTAGCGACGATCGGCTGCAGGCGCCCGTAGATCACGATGGCGCCGTTGATCGCCCCGCAGACGAGCCCGGTGCCAAGCACAGCCACCAATCCGAACGCCGTCTCGAGACCCGTGCCGATGACGAGCCAGGAAGCCATGCAATTGGTCAGCGTGAAGATCATGCCGACCGAGAGATCGATGCCGGCGGTGATCACAACCAGCGTTTGCGCCATCGCCACGAAGGCAAGCAGAACGCCCTTGTTCGCCGCCGTCTGCACGACATTGGCCGTGAAGCCGGCTGGATGATTGCCGCTGTAGATCGCGAACATGACGATGAAGATGGCGAACGCCAGCAGCGTTCCGCGCTGTTCGGCCAGCCAATAGCGCCAATCCTTCACGCGCCCTCTCCTTGTTCTGCCCGCCCGCTGCCGCCGTGGATATTCAGCGCGCTGGCGATCAGCGCGTGCTCGGTGATATCGGCGCCAACCAGCTCGCGCTTGATGGCCCCGTCATAAAGCACGAGCACGCGGTCGCAGCAGCCGATCAGCTCGTCATAGTCGGTCGAATAAAACAATATCGCGGCGCCGGCGTCGGCGAGCTTACGCATCAGCTGATAGAGCTCCTGCTTGGTGCCGACATCGATGCCGCGCGTCGGATCGTTGAGCAGAATGATGCGCGGCTGCCGCATCAGCCATTTGGCGATCACCACCTTCTGCTGGTTGCCGCCGGACAGCGCGCCGACTGGGATATCGAGCCCCGCCGTCTTGATGGCCAGCAATTCAACCATGTCATCGATCAGCCGCTGCTCGGCGGCACGGTCGATGACGCCGGCCTTTGACAGCCTGTCGAGTGCTGCGAAGGAAAGGTTCTCGCGCACCGTCATGGGCAGCATCAGCCCTTCCGTCTTGCGGTCTTCCGGGATCAGCGCCATGCCGATACGGTCATCGCTGGCGGCTGCCGGGCTGGCAATCGAAACCGGCTTGCCGTCGACCAGGATCTGCCCGGAAAGACCTCGCAGAACGCCGAAGAACGCCAGCAGCAGCTCACGCTGACCCTGGCCGTCGAGCCCGCCCAATCCTACGACCTCGCCGGCCGCAACCGAGAGCGAGATATTGTCCAGCCTATCGCTCCAGGACAGGTTGCGCGCCTCCAGCACAGGAGCCGCAACCGTCTGGGGCCTGGTCGGCTTCGGCGGAAAGATGTGGCTGTATTCCCGGCCGATCATCAGCTCGACGACTTCGTTGTCGCTCTTCGATCCAGCCCGATAGCTGGCGACATTGCGGCCGTTACGAAACACCGTGCACTGGTCGGCAAGCTCGGAGATCTCGTTCATTCGGTGGGAGATATAGAGCAGCGCCAGCCCTTCCTGGCGCAGCCGCTTCAGCACCTCGAAGACCTTCGCGACATCGGCGGCCGTCAGCGCCGACGTCGCTTCGTCGAGGATCAGGATGCGCGGCTTCCTGGCCAACGCCTTGGCGATCTCGACCATCTGTCGTCGCGAGAGCGGCAGGTCCTTGATCAGCGCCAGGGGGTGAATATCGGCGGCACCCGCGCGGCCAAGCGCCTGTTCCGCGAGGCGCCGTTGCGCCTTGCGGTCGATCATGCCGAAGCGTTTCGGCGGGTCGGATATGACGATGTTGTCGGCGACGCTCAGCTCCGGAATGAGCGACAGCTCCTGGAAGATGCAGACGATGCCGGCCTGGTTTGCCGCGGCGGGCGAAGCAAATGTCACCTCGCGGCCGTCCAGGGTCATGGTACCTTCATCCGGCGCGACGACACCGGCCATGACCTTGATCAAAGTCGATTTGCCGGCGCCGTTCTCACCGAGAATGGCGTGGATGCTGCCGGCCGTGACGGTGAGATCGGCCTTTTCCAGGGCGCGCACGCCGCCATAGCGCTTGGATATGCCTTCCATGCGGAAGAGCGGAGCCGCGCCGTTCATCAGCCCTCCCCAGGCCAGTTCGTGATTGGCATCAAGCGGCCGGCGTCGCGGCTTCCGCGACGCCGGTCCGTCAGACTATTTGTTTTCCTTGGTCTGGCCCATGATTTCCTGCGCGGTGAAATTGATGCCGCAGGTCGGGAAGGAATTGCCGACGAAGAAATTGTCGGACTGATCGGGGAAGTAGTCCTGCCCTGCCTTGAAGTTCGGATCCTCGACGATGGCCAAAGGCAGCTTGACCGACTGCGGCACGACATTGCCTTCGAGCGCGGCAATCGCCGTCTTGATGGCAACGGCAACCTGCGCCGGGCCGGTACCGGCCGACGAACATTTCAGCCCGTCCGCCGCATGCGCCGCGCAGAATTTGCGGAAGCCGTTTTCCGTCTCGCCGCCGAACGGCACGAACGGATGCTTGGCGTCGATCATCGCCTGCACGATGCCGGTATCGCCGCCTTGCCCTGTGATGCCGTCGAACGGTCCGCTGGTGGCGATCGCGTCGGCCGTGGCTTTCTGCGCCACGCCGTCGTCCCACTTGCCGACGACCTCGGTGACATCCCATTTCTTGCCCGACGCGTTGAGAACCTCGTGAATGCCATTGTGCCGGTCGGTATCGACGGAGGTACCCGCGACGCCGCGCACCTCAAGCACTTTGCCGCCGTTCGGAACGTGCGAGACCAGCCATTTGCCCCACAATTCGCCGAGCCCCTTCTGGTCGACATTGACGTTGATGGCGTCCTTGGTGTCGAGGATGTTGTCGAAGGCAACCAGGATGACACCGGCTTCCTTGGCGCGCTTGATCACGGGTCCGAACGCGGTCGGGTTCTGGGCGTTGACGACGATCGCGTCGAAGCCGGAATCGATGAAGTTATTGATCGCCGAGATCTGCGCCGGCACATCCTCGCCGGTCGATACGACCTTGAATTCCTTCAGCTTCTTGGCGACGTCCGGCTGCGCGGCATAGGCTTTGGCCGTCTGGATCATCTGGATGCGCCAGGTATTGGCGATATAGCCGTTCGCGAGCGCGATACGATAGGGCCCTTCCTTCTTCGGATATTTGAAGAATTGTGTGTCGGCCGCCCAGGGCGCGAAGCAGTCGGGCTCGGCCGAGGGCCCTTTGACGATTTCCGGATCGGCGATCGCCGACGAGCTCAGCATGACAAATGCAGTGGCGGCAACCACACCGCCAACAAGTGACTTGATCATCAGTATTCCTCCCAGTTGCAGTTCTGCTTGTTGATTAAGTCCTGGCGTCTTGGCCGGCACCTCCTGCCGCATCCAATCGCCTGCCGGCCGGCCTTTGCCGCCCGCTGCCTCCTCTTGCCTCGCCTGAGGGCAATTCAGCAAACTATCATATTATACATAATAAACAAGTACGGACTGTTTGCTTATGTATAATAAACAGCGCCTCGCGTCTGCCATCTTATTGCTCGACGCAGAAGATGGTAGCGCTACCATGCAAGGTAGTAAACCGGCATTTGCACAGTCGTCTTTGCGTGTTTCAACGTGCGGTGCTCTCGCGGCGAATGAGCTCGAAACCGAGATCGACAACCCTCTGCTGGGGCCTCCGGCCCGCGATCGCCGCCAGCGCCATCGCCACTGCCTGCCGTCCGATTTCATAACGATGCGTGCGAACGCTGGTGACCGACGGGAACGCCGCCTGCATCATGTCGAGGTCGTTGAAGCCGACGATGCCGATGGCCTTCGGTACCGCGATGGCGGCGCGGCGGCATTCGAACAAGACGCCAAGCGCGATGTCGTCATTGTTGCAGAAGACGCCGTCGAGCGACGGCATCTTGGCCAGAGCATCGCGCAAAAGCTCGCGGCCGAGCGTCACGCTGGACAGTAGCGGCGTGGTGGTGACCAGGCGGGGATCGAACAGGCCGGCCGACTCCATGGCCGCGCGATAGCCGGCAAGGCGCCGCTGCGAGCGCGGGTCCATGCGCGCGCCGATGAAACCGATGCGCCGATAACCTGCCTCGATCAGGTGCTCGGTGGCAGCGCGGCCACCGTCGAAATGCGAGAAGCCGACCAGCATATCGACCGGATCGTGTCCGGTTTCCATCACTTGCACCACCGGGCAGCCGGCCGTCTCCAGCAGCTTTCGCGACTGCGGCGTCTGGTCGATGCCGGCGACGATAAGCGCCGCCGGGCGCTGCGAGGCGAACAGCTGCAGCAGCCGCTCCTCTTCCAGGCCCGAATAGTGGGTATTGCCCATCTGGATGCGGAAAGGGCTGTCCGAAAGACTGTCATAGATGCCGCGCACCACTTCGGCAAAGACATTGTTGGTGAGCGACGGCACCAGCACGCCGAAGACCTCCGCGCGCGCCGAAGCCAATGCGCGCGCATTGGGGTCCGGGATGTAACCGAGCTCGTCGACGGCGACCTGTATCTGCCGGCGCAGATCTTCCGAGACCCGCCCAGGCTCGCGCAGCGCACGCGACACGGTGATCGCGCCGACGCCCGCCTTGCGCGCCACGTCGGCGATGGTCGGGCGGCCGCCGCCGCGCCGCGAGCGCGGCCTTGTCACCGCCTTGTCCTTTTTGCACGAAAGGAGCGCAGCGGCGAGTTGACGATCAACAGTTTAGCCACAGCAACCATGTTTCGCAGCCCGTCCCATTCCGGTTGGGTCGCGCAGGCCATGGCCGTTGTCAAGCCGACGAATTTTGGTTCAGCCGACCCCCGGCAGAGGCGATAAACCCCGGGGTCAATGCCTCGGCGGTCAGACCGCCCTCGCCTGATCGGCCGTAAGCGCCTGCTCCCGCGTGCCGGAGACGATGATCTCAAGGACCTCGTGCTCGTCGGTGTTCCTGACATGACGGTCGCCGACATTCTCGCCGCGCTTGAGCACCATGACACGGTCGCCTACGGCGAAAATGTCGACCAGCCGATGCGAGATGATGATCTGGGCAACACCCTGCCTTTTCAGTTCCAGCATGGTCTCGAGGAGCCTCGCGGTCGCCATCACCGAGAGATTGGCGGTCGGTTCGTCGAGGATCACGACGCGTGGCTCGAACGAAATCGCGCGGGCGATCGCCACGGATTGCTGGCGACCGCCCGACAGGCTCTCGACCTTCTGGAAAACGGAGTTCACGTCCACCTTGAGCCGCTTCAGCACGCTATCGGCTTCCGCGTACATCTTGCGGCGATTGACGAAAGGGCCTTTGCGCGGCCAGCGGCCGAGAAAGATGTTCTGGCCGACATCCATGTTTCCGCAAAGGGCGAAATCCTGGTAGATCATCTCGATGCCCGCATCGCGGCTCTCATGCGGACTCTTGAAGTGCACCGGTTGACCGGCGACGAGGATTTCGCCGGCGTCGCGCTGATAGGCGCCGGTCAGGATCTTCATGAGCGTCGACTTGCCGGCCGAGTTGTCGCCGACCAGTCCAAGGATCTCTCCGGGATAGAGCACAAGATCGACTTTCCGAAGCGCCTGAACGGCACCGAAGGCTTTTTCGATGCTTCGCATTTCCACGATCGGTTGAGGCAACGCAGCATCAGGCATGAATGGTTTCCCGGGTTCGTGCGCCTCGCGCGAGGCGGGCTCGCAGGCGACCGAAGACATTGGCCTGGCGCACCCAGATGTCGATCAGCACCGCGACAATGAGAATGACGCCGATGAAGACATTGATCCAATGCTGCGGCATGCTGAAGCCCTGGACATTGAGCTGCAGGAGCGCCCGAACGAGGGTGATCACGGCTGCACCGGCCAGAGAACCCAGCATGGTGCCGTAGCCGCCGAAGATCGACCCGCCGCCGATGATCACCGACGCGATGGCGTCGAGTTCGCGGAACTGGCCTGCAACGGGGTTGAAGCTTCGGAAATAGGCGACGTTGATGATCCCGGCCATCGTCGCGCAGAAAGCCGCCAGCATGAGCGAGATGAAGCGCGCCCGGTTGGTGTTGATGCCGGCATAGGCGGCGGCGCGGATGTTGCCGCCGGTTGCATAGACCTTTTGCCCGAACGGCGTGTAGGCGAGCACGACGCCGGCAATCACGGCGACGAAGATCATCCAGATGGTCTGCACGCTGACCACCTCGGCCAGTGTTCTGAGGATGCCATCCGGAAGCACGATGCTGAAGTGAAGGAGGATGTCATTCACCTTGCGGCCGAGCAAATTGTAGCCCTCCGGCCAGCCGGTAAGCTGCTGCCCGGCGACGAACCAGGCCGCGAGGCCGCGGGCGATGTAGAACATGCCAAGCGTTGCGATGAAGGCCGGCAGTTTCAAGCCAACGGCGACGACGGCGTTGACAAGGCCGGCAAGCATCCCCGCCAGCAGGCCCATCGCGACAGCGGTGACGGGGTCGGCGCCCAGGACCTTCAGGAAATAGGCCGCCGCACTGCCGGCGAGCGCCAGGACGGCTCCGACGGAGAGGTCGATATCGCCGGCCGCGATGACGTAGGTAAGCCCGACCGTGATCAGCGCCAGTTCCGTATAGTTGAGCAGGATCGCGAAAGTGTTGGACAGGTTCCACCAGTAATCCGGCCTGAGGAAAAGACCCGTGAGCCACAGCACCACTGTCAGGATGACGGCGAGGGCATCGCGCCGGGCGAGGAACTTGCCGAACCCGGTCGCCGACAATGCGATGTCGGTCGCCATCGCACCCTTGGTCACCACGCCCTCGAGCGCGACGCCGCCGATCTCGAAGGCCGGCGGCGGCGGCCTGCCGCGCAGCCATGCCCAGAGGCGCGCCGCGACCTGGCGGCGGATGAGATAGGGTTCGATCAGCACTGCGATGACAAGCAGCAGTCCGAGGAAGACCGGCACCGCGCCTACTGGCAGGGAGTAGACGGCGTTGACCGTCACCTCCTCCTCGCCGATCTTGATGGTGCGCGTGATCGGCAAACCCTCGCGCAGCACCTTGTCGAGCAGAACGACCAGCATGGCGCCGAGGCAGGATCCTGCGACGCGGCCGCGACCGCCTAGAATGGAAGCGCCGCCGATGATCACCGCGGCGATGACGGTCAGTTCGCCGCTGACGCCGTAAAGCGGGGTCACGCCCTTGTCCTGAGCGGCCGACAGGAGGCCGGCAACGGCGGCACAGAGCGACGAGAGCAGATAGGCACGGATGCGCACCCAGTTCGTCGGTATGCCAGCATAGACTGCTGCCTGCTCGTTGCCGCCCGTCGCAAAGGTTTCGTAGCCCCAGCGAGTGTTGGCGAGCACGTAGGCGCCGATCACGGCAACGACCGCGAAGATTGCGATCTGGTTGTTGAAGCCGAAGACGTTCGTCTCGCCGAGATGGAAGAAGAGCGGGGCCTCCTTCGCTTTGCCTGGATAGTAGATCGCCTGACCGTGCGTCAGGGCGAGGACGAAGCCGCGGCCGATTAAAAGCGTGGTCAAGGTGGCGATGAACGACGGCACTTTTAGAATGGTAACGAGCACGCCGTTGACGAGGCCGATCACCATGCCAAGAAGGACGCAGACGGTCACCGACATGACGATGCCGAGATCGGCGAAGCTTGGCGCGAACAGCCTCGCAAAAACGACGGCCACAAGGCCGTAGATGGAACCGACCGACAGGTCGAGGTCCTTGTTGATGATGACGAAGGTCATTCCGACGGCGATGATGGCGACCCGCGAGGTATCGCGAAGCAGTGCATGGAACGCCTCCGGCGAGCCGAAAAACGTCGGATTGACGGCAGCGCCGCCGAGATAGATCAGCGCCAGCAGGGCAAGCAATCCCATTTCCCAGCCGCCGACGAGCTGGGGTGGAAGGCGACGAGCGAGAGCTTCAGCGGGCATTCTTCGATAAAGGGTTCCGAAGGCCAAATGCGCGGGAGGATACCAGTTCTCCCGCGCCGGGTTCAGTGTCGCTTTGACATTCAGTTCTCGAAACGCTTGCCGACCTTTCCAACGGTCTCCTGGGTCACGAGTTGGGCGCGCGTGTCGAGATTGGCGGCCGCGATGCCGCGATCGATCTGCAGATAGAGTTGCATGACCGGATAGAAGCCCTGCAGGAAGGGCTGCTGCCCGAGCGCGCCGGTCAGGTCGCCGCTCTTCAACGCATCCTGCTGCGCCGGACCGAGGTCGAACCCATAGGCGCAGATCTTGCCGGTCTTTCCGGTTTGGGCGACGGCCTTGGCCAGCGCTGGCGTGAACACGTTGTTGCCGGCGAAGGCGCCGACAACATCACCGCGCGACTCGAACAGCGTCACGATGCCGTTCACCGGATCGTTCGGATTGGTGTCGATGCCGGTGTTCTCGGGACCTGCGTCGACCTTGAAGGCCTCGAGCTTGCCGGCATCCTTCAGGCCTTTGACGATCGCGTTGAAGGCCGCGGTGACGCGATTGTTCACCTCGATGTTGCCCATCGCGGTCGATGACGGCAGAACGATCGAGCCCTTCTCGATACCCTTGTCCGCCAGGCACTTGACGAGTGCCTCGCCGGCGATCGCCGCGGCGGAGGCGTCCTGACCGGTGTGGCTGATGCCGCTGCGGTCGAGGATCGTGCCGTCGAAGGAATTGGTCGTTGCTACCGGTATGCCCTTGGCTCCGGCGGCCTTGACGATGTCGTTATAGGCGCCGACCTGGGGCGTTGTCATGATCAGCCCGTCGATCGTCGGATCCTGCACGATCTGATTCAGGATTTCGATCTCGCGGGCCGGGTCGTCGGTCGGAGATTCCGAGCCGAGCAGCAGTATCTTGGCGCCGATCAGATTGCCGGCGGCGGTTGCGCCGACATAGACCGGATCGAAGAAGCCGTTGCCGGCCGTATGTGTGACGATGGCGAAGGTGAGATGGCCATCGGCCGAATGGAAATCCTTGGTGGTGGGGGCTTCCTTTGCGGCTTCCTCGAAGCTGTAGCCGCCGACTGCTTTCTCGACGCCGCCGGACTGCGCGAAGGCGGAGGGCACGCCGAGCAACAACGCCGCGGCGGATGCCGCGAGCGGGAAAGTACGTCTCATGATTATCCTCCCTTGCATTCAACGGGCGGAAGCCGTTCGAGCGCATTTATTCAGGAGATTTTCCGACTGCTTCCTCCCACTTTCGCAATATTCCGCCTAAAGCCTTTCCAAGTAAATAGCCTGCTGCACCCAGTATTCGGGCGCGACGTCATGCGAAAGAGCACGGACGAGTACCCACCCGACCCCTCCCTTTGCGCCGGTAGACAAGCTGCAATGGCCAGAGTTGCCGGCGGAAATCAGGCCGGCGCTTCCGCGCCTCGCCTCGCCTTCCACACAAGCAGCAAAATCGCCGCGAGATTGACCAGGTTCCAGGCGATGCCGTTGAGGAAGGCGGCGGCATAGGAGCCGGTTAGATCGTAGATCCAGCCCGACATCCAGCCGCCGGCGGCCATGCCGAAGATCGTCGCCATCAGGACGATGCCGACGCGCCGGCCGGCTTCCTTGGCCGGCATGTAGTCGCGCACGATGATCGCATAGCAGGGAACGATGCCGCCTTGCGAGAGGCCGAACACCAGCGACACCACATAGAGCGAAGCCAGCCCGTCGAAGGGAATATAGAACAGCAGTGACAGGCATTGCAGCGCCGAGCCGATGATCAAGGTTTTCACCGCGCCGATGCGATCGGCGAGGAAACCTGAGCCAATGCGGCTGACAACGCCCGCCGCCAGCATGATCGACAACATGTCGGCGCCGCGCGCGACGCCGTAGCCGAGATCCATGCAATAGGCGACGATATGCACTTGCGGCATCGACATCGCCATGCAGCAGCCGAAGCCGGCAATCACCAGCAGCATCTGCAACGCCGCCGGCGACAGCGAGATTGGCTGCGTCGGCCGGCTTCCCGGCGAGCCATGGGTAGCTTCGCGCGGCGCGCCGCGGCGCAGCATCAGCACCAGCGGCACCATGGTGGCGAGGCAGAAGATGCCGATCGCGGCATAGGTGAACCGCCAGCCTTCGCCTTGCATGACATAGGGCATCACCGTCGGCCAGACTGCTCCGGCAAGATAGCTGCCGGATGCGGCCGCGGTCACCGCGACGCCGCGGCGCCGGTTGAACCAGTGCGAGATGTCGGCGATCAACGGGCCGAAGATCGCCGATGTGCCGAGTCCGATCAGAAGCCCCTGGACAAGGGTGAACGCAAGGATCGAGCTGGTCAGCGAGGCGAGCAGGAAGCCCGCGCCGAGCGCAATCGCAGAGACGAGCGCCGGGATCCAGTAACCCATGCGGTCGATGGCGCGTCCGACCAGCATATTGCCGGCGGCGAAGCCGACCATGGTCGCGGTATAAGGCATCGAAGCCGCGGCCCTGTCGACGCCGAATTCGGCCTGCACGGCGGGCAGAACGACGACCACCGCCCACATGCCGGCGCCGCCGATCGTCGACAAAAGCATCGAGACGCCGAGCCGTATCCATGCATAGGCGCTGTCGATGCTGGGGCCATCTGCCCGGCTGGAGACGGTTGTCGTCACACCTTTCCTGTCCGCGCTTGTTGGTGATCGGGCGGTTTCCACCCCAAGTATCGGCGCATTCCCGGTGCCGAGCAGCGCCACAAGGGACAAATCCGTGGCTCCAGAAATCGGGAACCGGCCTTGCCGCCCAGAGTTCTTGCCCCAGGAGAGCGTTATGCCCAAGGGAGAGTTGTGCCCCAGGAAGGAGGTTCGCCATGACCGCCAGGAAAAAATGGTCGGCCGAAGTCACCGCGCACAGCGATGCACTGGATCTCGAGGAGCACATTTTCGAATCCGACGATGCCAAGAGGATCGCCGCGTCGCTGAAGCGCTCGGCTGAGCACAGCCATCGCCGCAAGGCAGAGCCGTTCCGGTCGGCGATGTCGATGTTGAATTTCTACATCAACCGCGCCGGCAGGAACCTGCCGGAGAAGCGCAAGCGGGTACTGGAAAAGGCCAAGGACGAGTTGCGCGTCGCTTTCGGGCGCGAAAAGGAAGACTAAGGACTTGTCGAGGTCGGACCGGGCCTCACCCGGGTATCGGTAGGCCCTAACGCGAGCGGATGACGTCGTCGGTATTCGCGAGCAGCTTGCGCACGGCGTTGCGCGCCGCATCCGGCCGCTGCAGCCGGATGTTCCTCTCGATCGCTTCGTGCAGTTTCTGGGCGTGCTGCAGATCGTCCAGCTCGCGTGTCGTATAGGCGAAGAGATGATTGAAGGCGGATTCGATCAGGACGCCCAGGGGCACTAGGAGATCGTTGCCGGAGGCCCGGAGAATGGCCAGGTGGAAGCGGGTGTCGGCGCGCGTCCGCTCCTGCAGATTGGTCGCCTCGCCCATCTCGCGGCAGGCCTGGCTGATCTCGGCCATCTGCTCATCGGTGCGCCGCATTGCGGCAAAAGCCGTCGCCTCGGGCTCGATGATGTGGCGGAATTCCTGCACCGTCTTCAGGAACACCTCGCGATCCGGCGACGTCGCGTACCAGGAAAGCACGTCGCGGTCGAGCAGGTTCCAGCGCTCCTTCGGCTCAACCCAGCTGCCGATCTTCGGACGTGATGCCAGAAGGCTCTTGGCCATCAGCATCTTGATCGCCTCGCGCACCGCCGAGCGGCTGACGTCGAAAGTCTCCGACCATTTGGCTTCGTTGGGCAGGATGGTGCCCGGCGGATAGTCGCCGCGCACGATCCGAAGGCCGATTTCGCTGGCCAGCGAGGTATGCACGCTGGCGCCAGGGATGCGCGGCGCGTCCGGCCGGCGAACGCCAGCCATACGCTCGGCGGATGCCGCTTTCGTCGGCCTCTTTTCGTTGTTCGGCTTTGCGTCCCGCATATGCCCAGAAAGTCCGGTTTTCAGAAGCTGTCAAGCGCGGCAAGGCCGGCTTTGCCGCCAGACGCCGCGCTGTGCACAGCTCAACCTATGTTTGTCGGCCCTCACGCTGTTTTGACGTATTTGCGCCAGCTGTGTTCGGGGCGGAAGCCGAGCACGTCCCGCGCCTTGCGGTTGGACAGCAGCGTCTCGAATTCACCGAGCTCGGCTTTCACCGGCACGCCTGGATAGAAACGCTTCAGGAGCTCGGCCGTCGGCAGATCGGACGAGGTCTCGTCATTGGCGGCGTTGAACACCTGATAGCCCAGCCCATCCTTCTCGATGGCGCGCAAGGCGATCTGGCCGAGATCGCGGGCGTCGATATAGCTCCAGGCAATGCGCTTGCGGAACCCGGGATCGGCAAACCATTTCGGGAACAGCGCATATTCATGCGGCTCGATGACGTTGCCGATGCGCAGCGCATAGATGTCGAAACCGCTGCGCAGCGCGAAGGCGCGCGCCGTCTTTTCGTTGACGATCTTGGACAGGGCGTAGCTGTCCATCGGATCGACGTCATAGTCCTCGTCGAGCGGGAAATGCGTCGGGTTGCGCGGCTCGTTGGCGAAGACCAGGCCGTAGGTCGTCTCGCTGGAGGCGATGATCACCTTGCGGATGCCGAGTTTCACCGCCGCTTCGATGACGTTGTAGGTGCCCATCGCGTTGATGCGGAACACCTCGTTGTCCGGGGTGATCATGATCCGCGGGATGGCGGCAAAATGCACCACGGCGTCGACCGGCTGTGCGCGCAGCGATGGATCGAATTCATGCAGCCCGGCATAGCTCGACAGCGCGTTGAACACCTGGCCGCTGTCGGTAATGTCGGTGATCAGCGTGCGCACCTTCGCGTTGTCGAGCGGCTTGGTGTCGATGTTGAGCACCTGGCAGCCATGCTCGACCAGATACTGCACGACATGGCGGCCGGCCTTGCCGCTGCCGCCGGTGAACATGATCCGCTTCGTCATTTTGCTCTCCACATTTCTCAAGGATTGTGTGTATTGTCAGACAATATGGCATTCAGCAACGGCCTGCCAACCGCGATCCGCGAAAACCTTCTCCAGCAAAGCTCGCCGGCCGGTCGCGCCGGCGCCGACCATCAGGAAAGACAGGGACGAAACGACATGACCACCACCGCTGCCCGCGAAAACATCGGTTTCATCGGCCTCGGCCTGATGGGGCATGGCATCGCCAAGAACATCGTCGACAAGGGTTATCCGCTCACCTTCCTCGGCCGCAAGAACCGCAAGCCGGCGGATGACCTGCTCGGCCGCGGCGCAAAGGAAGTGGCCACGTCCAAAGAAGTGGCAGCGGCCTCCGACATCGTCTTCATCTGCGTCACCGGCTCGCGTGAGGTCGAGGCGATCATCCGCGGTCCCGGCGGGCTGAAGGAAGGTCTGAAGCAAGGCTGCGTGGTCGTGGATTGCTCGACATCCGATCCCGTCTCCACCGTCGCGCTGGCAGCCGAACTCAGGGCGCTGGGCGTCGACTATGTCGACGCGCCGCTCAGTCGCACGCCGAAGGAGGCCTGGGAAGGCACGCTCGACGCCATGGTCGGCGCGCCCGACGCGGTGTTCGCACGGTTGAAGCCGGTGATCGACACCTGGGCCGGCCGCATCGTCCATATCGGTGACACCGGCGACGGCCACCGCATGAAGCTGCTCAACAACTTCATCTCGCTCGGCTACGCGGCCATCTATTCGGAAGCCTTGGCGCTGGCGCAGAAGGTCGGCATCTCGCCGCCCCGCTTCGACAGCGTGATCCGCAACGGCCGCATGGATTGCGGCTTCTACCAGACCTTCATGCGCTGGACGCTGGAAGGCGACCGCGACGCCCACAAATTCTCCATCGCCAATGCCTTCAAGGATTTGACCTATCTGGAATCGATGGCCGGCGCTGCCGGCATCGCCAATCCGCTTGGCAACGCCACCAAGAATTCGTTCGCGACCGCCTTCGCGGCGGGGCCGGCCGAGCAGTATGTGCCGATGCTGGCCACCCATATCGGCAGGCTCAACGGCGTCGACCTGATGCCGTCGAAGGACGGCAAAAAGCAGACGATCTGAAAGCCGCGGCCAAGCCTGTCAGCGTCTCGAGAGCTCGATCACCTCGTCGGTATTGGCCAGAAGCCTGTGCACCGCGCTTCTCGCCGCGGCCGGGCGCTGCAGGCGGATGTTCCGCTCGATCGCCTCGTGCAGCGACTGGGCCCGCCGCTGGTCGCTGTGCTCGCGCGTGACGAAGACGAACAGATGATCGAGCGCCGATTCGATCAGCACGCCAAGCGGCACCAGCAGCTCATTGCCCGAGGCGCGCAGGATGGCGAGATGGAACCGGGTATCGGCGCGCGTGCGCTCCTGGATATGCGCCGCCTCTCCCATTTCGCGGCACGCCTGGCTGATTTCGACCATCTGCTCGTCGGAGCGCCGCAGCGC
Organism: Mesorhizobium sp. WSM3868; assembly: GCF_002294785.1. Classification (NCBI taxonomy): domain Bacteria; kingdom Pseudomonadati; phylum Pseudomonadota; class Alphaproteobacteria; order Hyphomicrobiales; family Phyllobacteriaceae; genus Mesorhizobium; species Mesorhizobium sp. WSM3868. The sequence continues at coordinate 36,481 of NZ_NSGB01000017.1, forward strand.
CGCGAAGGCGGCCGCCTCAGGCTCGATGATATGGCGGAACTCCTGCACCGTTCTGAGAAACACCTCGCGGTCAGGCGAGGTCGCGTACCAGGCGAGCACGTCGCGGTCGAGCAGGTTCCAGCGCTCCCTCGGCTCGACCCAACTGCCGATCTTGGGGCGGGACGCGAGCAGGCTCTTGGCCATCAGCATTTTGATGGCCTCGCGCACCGCCGAGCGGCTGACATTGAACGTTTCCGACCATTTGGCTTCGTTGGGCAGGACAGTTCCGGGCGGATAGTCGCCGCGCACGATCCTGAGGCCGATCTCGCCGGCGAGCGATGCGTGCACGCTGAGGCCGGCGATCCGCGTCGCCTCGGGTCGCCGTATCGTGGCCGGCTGTGCAGGCTCGGCTAAGCGCTTTCCAGACTTTTCCCGTGGCATCCGCGTTCCGGTGCCTCCTTGTCGCGGGCTCCAAGACGCCCGCAAAAACTCTGCCGCATAAGAAGATTCTGGGCGCAAAACTCTTGGCTCCGCCGCCCCGGCAAGGCCGCGTCCATAGTCCTGGCGAAAGGTGGAGGGGCGCCCTTCGAAGGGCGCCCCGGGATCGAAGCCTACTTCTGGATGCAGGTGTCGACCGTATCCTTGGTGCATTCGTCGAGCCCGGTGAAGACCGGATCGTCGACCTTCTTGCCCTGGATGAGGTCGAGCATCACCGACGGCGCCTTGTAGCCCATTTCGAACGGCCGCTGGCCGACCAGTGCGGTCACAAGGCCTTCCCTGGCGATCGCCACCTCGTCGCCGATCGTGTCGGCGGCGCCGATGACGAACTCGTTCTTGGCGATCTTGTCGGCCATCGGCTTGAACAGGTCGCGATAGGGTTGCGGAGCGCCGAACAGCGGCCAGCCGCCCATGATGCCGAAAGCGTCGAGCTTCGGATTGGCGGCCAGGATGTCGGTCATCGCCTGCACGCCTTTGGCGCCGTCGTCATTGGTGAACACCGGGCAGCCCGCCACTTCCGTCCAGCCGCCTTCGCCGGCGAGCGCCGGCAGGCCTTCCTTGCCCGACAGCGCATCGCGCATGCCCTGCGCGCGGCGCAGGATGTTGTCGGCGGCCGGATTGCCCTCGATCGTGCAGATCGTGCCGCCATTCGGCTTGGCCTTCTTGATGTATTCGCCGATCCGCTTGCCCATCAGATAATTGTCGGTGCCGAGATAGGTCTTGCGAAGCGCGGCGTCTTCTTTGGCGAGATCGGCATCGACCGTCATGATCGGGATCGACGGATTGGCGCTCTTGATCGTCTGCGCGATCAGCGGCGCGTTGGACGGCGAGATCGCCATTGCGGCCGTGTCCGGCTTGCTCAGCATGTCCTGCACGATCTGGGCTTCGCCGGCCTCGTCCGAGGTCGATGCCGGGCCGGTGTAGAAACATTCATATTCGGAGCTTGCGTTCTCCTTGTTCCACTTCTCGCAGCCCTGATGGATGGCTTCGAAGAACGGGTTGTCGAGGCCCTTTACGACAATGACGAGCTGTTTCTTGGCCAAAGCCGGCCCGGCGCCCAGCGCCATGGCGGCGACGGCGGCGAGCAAAAGTGATTTCCTCATATCAGTCCTCCCTTGAAAACAGACGGACACGACGTGCCCGCCACACCGATCGGCCCGGATGCAAGCAACACGCGGAATAGGCTCGAAAGTTCGTGTCTCAAGCCAGGCCGACAAGCATTTGCCGATCCGTTCCAGCTCGAATGGGCGCCGGCCGGATCCTGAATCTTGCCCATCGCGTCACGCCGAGCAGCGATTTCGCGACGGAAAAATTCTTCCTCCAATGCTAGCTAATAACGGCTCGCTGCCAACGTCAATTGCTATTTGTCCTACAAAACCGATTTTTCGACGGGACTCGAAATTAATCGCCCGACAATTGATTGACGCCCATGGCCGCATTTGCCTAAATGAGTCTATCGCACCTGCTCGGGAGGAGTTGGAGGCGCGAGGCCCCTGCGGCGCCGGCAATTATGGCAAGGCAGTCGAGGGACGAAAACGGGGAGGCTTAAGGCTGGTGTCGGTTCTCGAACTTGCCAACATCTCGAAGCATTTCGGCGCCATCCAGGCGGTGAACGACGTCTCGTTCACGCTCGAGGCCGGCGAGGTCGTCGGCCTGATGGGCGACAACGGCGCCGGCAAGTCGACGCTGGTCAAGATGATCGCCGGCAATTTCCGCCCCAGTCACGGCACGATGCACATGGACGGCAAGGAGCTGATCCTGCACAAGCCGGCCGAGGCCCGCCAGCACGGCATCGAGATCGTTCATCAGGACCTGGCGCTTTGCAACAATCTGACGGCCGCCGCCAATGTCTATCTCGGCCGGGAACTGCGCCGCGGCATCGGCCCCTTCCGCATTCTCGACTACGCCGCGATGTACAAGCGCGCCGGCCAGCTCTTTGCCGAACTGAAATCCGAGACGCGGCCGCGCGACCTCGTCAAGCAGATGTCCGGCGGCCAGCGCCAGGCGGTGGCGATCGCCCGCACCATGCTGTCGCAAGCCAAGATCGTGCTGATGGACGAGCCGACGGCGGCGATCTCGGTGAGACAGGTCGCGGAGGTGCTGAACCTGATCCGCCATCTGCGTGACCAGGGCATCGCCGTGGTGCTGATCAGCCACCGCATGCCCGACGTCTTCGATGTCGCCGACCGCGTCATCGTCATGCGGCGCGGCAGGAAAGTCGCCGACAAGAAGATCGCCTCGAGCTCGCCCGAGGAAGTCACCGGGCTGATCACCGGCGCCATCGAACAGGTTGCGTAATCGCGTGGATCGGGCGTCCAACGCCTCAGGAAAGGTCGATAATGGCAGTCACCCTTGACCAGACGATCGCGCAGAAGCAGCACACATTCTTCTCACGGCTCTTTGCCAACCAGACCTTCTGGGTGGTGATCGCGGTTATCCTCGCCTGCCTGTTCCTGTCCTTCGCGACCGACGCTTTCGCCACGCAGAAGAACCTCTTCAACATCACCCGCAACATCACCTTCGTCGCTATCGTGGCGCTCGGCATGACTTTCGTCATCATCACCGGCGGCATCGACCTGTCGGTCGGCTCGGTGCTGTGCCTGTGCTCGATGGTGCTGGCCGTCACCATGCATGCCGGCTATTCGATCGAAATCGGCATCCTGGCCTCGATCGTCACCGCTTTAGCCATCGGCGCCTTCAACGGGGTGCTCATCGCCTATCTCGGTTTCCCACCCTTCGTGGTGACGCTCGGCATGCTGTCGGTGGCGCGCAGCCTCGCCATGGTCGCCTCCAACAACACCGTCGTCTTCCAGTTCGGGCCGGACCACGACAAGCTTCTGGCGCTGGGCGGCGGCGCCTGGGTGTTCGGCATTGCCAATCCGGTGCTTTACATGATCCTTTTGGCGTTGATCACCGGCTTCATCCTGCGCTGGACCAAGTTCGGCCGGCATATCTTCGCCATCGGCGGCAATGAGCATGCGGCCACGCTGACCGGTGTTCCGGTGCGCCAGATCAAGGTCGCAGTCTACATGATCTCGGCGCTCTCGGCCGGTCTCGCCGGCATCATCCAGACCGGCTGGCTCGGCGCCGTCACCACCAATCTCGGCAACGGCATGGAGCTGCAGGTGATTGCCGCGACCGTCATCGGAGGCGCCGACCTCGCCGGCGGCGTCGGCACCGCGTTCGGCGCCATCGTCGGCGCCGCCCTGATCGAGGTCATCCGCAACAGCCTCGGCCTGCTCGGCATCAACGCCTTTTGGCAAGGCACTTTCATCGGGGGCGCGATCATCCTGGCGGTGCTGTTCGACCGCATCCGTAATTTTAGGCGCAGCGATTAGAGAGCAACCTTCCCTTCTCCCTTCTTGTGGAGAAGGGGAGACCCCTGCTCAGTCTGAAAATCCGCCCAGCTGGTCGGTGCGGAGCGGCCGTCATTCCTCCACGCCTTGACGGGGCCAGAGGCGATGAGCTCCGGGTCATTGCGATGCACAAAAGTGCCGAGCCCCGACAGTTTGCCGTAGAAGTTCGGTGCCGCCGCGGGCGTGCGCAGGCCGGCCTTCCAAGCCCATTTCAGTCCCGCCCGGTATGGCCTGAGACCTCTGCACCCGCACTGGCCGGCAGGGTCAGGAAACGCATCGCTGCCACCAGCCCGAGCAGGCCGATCGCGAAAAAGGCGATCCTGAAGTCTATTAGGTTGGGCGCCGCGCCGCTGCGCACGATCTGCGACAGGTTGAGGATCGCCGCGGCCACGGCCACGCCAAACAGCATCGCCACCTGCTGCAGCATGCTGGACAAAGTCGCGGCCGAGCTGCGCTGCGGCGCGCCGATATCCGCAAAGGCAAGCGTGTTGAGCGCCGTGAACTGCATCGAGCGCGTCAGACCGGCGACCAGCATCAACGCCACGACAAGTGCCAGCGGTGTCTGCGGCGAAATCACGCCGCACGCCGCGATTGCAAGCGAGGCAATCACCCCGTTGACCACCAGCACCCGGCGGAAGCCAAAGAGTCTGAGCGTCGGCGTGGTCACCGCTTTCATCGCGAGGTTGCCGAGGAAGTAGGCCAGGATCAGAAGGCCGGCGTCCACCGGCCGCATGCCGAAGCCGACCTGGAAGAGCAGCGGCAGCAGGAACGGCGTGGCGTTGATGGCGACGCGAAAGATCGTGCCCGCCGAGAGCGTGGAGATGGCGAAGGTCGGCACTTTGAAGGGGGACAGGTCGAGCAGCGGATGCGTCACCCGCCGCAAGTGCCGCACGGCGAACCAGCCGACCGCGACGCCGGCGGCAACCAGGCCCACTGTCGGCAGCATGCCATCCTCGGGATGCGCAAGCCGTTCCAGCCCATAGAGCATCGCGGCGAGGCCGAGCGCGGTGAGGAAGAATCCCGGCCAGTCGAGCGGCCTGGTCTCGGATTCGCGATCGCCCGGAACGAAGCGCGCGACAAGCAGCAGCCCGGCGAGGCCGAGCGGAACGTTGATGAAGAAGTTCCAGTGCCAGGACAGATAGGTGGTGATGAAGCCGCCGAGCATCGGCCCGATCACCGGCGCGAACAAGGCCGGCCAGGTGATCAGCGCCGTGGCGGCGAGCAATTCGGACTTGGCGGCGTTGCGCAGCACCAGGATGCGGCCGACCGGCGTCATCAAGGCGCTGCCGAGGCCCTGAACGATGCGGGCGGCAACGAATTGCGTCAGGCTCTGTGAGTAGCCGCAGGCGATCGACGCCAGCGTGAACAGCCCGATCGCGACCAGGAAAATGTTGCGCGCGCCAAACCGGTCGGCAAGCCAGGCCGACAACGGCACGAACACCGCCATGGTCAACATGTAAGCGGTGATCCCGATGCTCATCGCCACTGCCGGCACGCCGAAAGACTGCCCCATCTGCGGTAGCGACGTCGAGATGATCGTCGAATCCAGCAACTGCATGAAGAAGGCGACGGCAACGATCAGCGCGACGCGCCGCGCCTGGCGCGCCGCCGTCGGCACGAGCTGGGATACGGCTTCATTGTCGGGGATGCTGGTCATGACGCGCCGGTTGAACAGCATAAGGCTGAACCAGTCCAGAGCTTATCCAACAAACTTTCGTGTCGGCCCGCCGCCTGTTATGGATGAGCGCGGGCCGGACGAGGGAAATGCATGAAGCCGATCTATATCGACTACCTCAATGCTCTCGACATTGAAGCCCTTGGCCTGAGCGATGCCGAGATCATCGGCGCCGTTGAAGCCGGGCTCGTCGCCCAGGGCAAGGGCCAGACGGTGATCGAGCCGCGCGTCCATCTCGAGCCGGATCCGTCCTTCCGCGGTCATTTCAACGTGCTGCGCGGCTATGTGGCGCCGCTCGATGCGGCCGGCGTCAAGATCGTCGGCGATTATGTCGACAACTACCTGCACTCCCTGCCGTCCGAATTCGGCATACTCAACCTGTTCGACCCGCGCACCGGCGCGCCACGCGCCATCCTCGACGCCACCGTCATCACCGATATGCGCACCGGCGCGGTCACCGCCATCGGCGCCAAGCATCTGGCGAAGAAATCATCCAGGGTGCTCGGTCATATCGGCGCGCGCGGCACCGCCTATTGGAACGTGCGACTGCTCGATCACCTGTTCGACTTCGACGAGATCCGCGTCCATTCGCGCCGCCCCGAAAGCCGCGACGCTTTCGCCGCGAAGCTTGCCGCCGACCTCGGCAAGCCGGTTATCGCCGTTGCCGACTGGAAGAGCTGCGTGGAAGGCGCCGACATCGTTGTCGAGGCCTCGCGGCTGCCGGAACCGCAACCCCTGCTCAAGACCGCCTGGATCAAGCGCGGCGCGCTGGTCGTGCCCTACGGCACAATGAGCGCGGTGGAGCTTTCGCTTACCGACATCATGCAAAAGATCGTCGTCGACGACTGGGGTCAGTGCAAGGGCGGCAAGTTCGGCTCGCTACGCGCCCATGTCGAGACGGGACGGCTGAGCGAGGCGACGCTGCATGCCGAGCTCGGCCAGATCGCTGCCGGGCACAAAGCGGGCCGGCAAAGCGACGGCGAGACGATCCTGTTCTGGCATCGGGGTCTGTCGCTCTCCGACATCGCGCTCGGCAAGGCGATGCTAGCCAAAGCCGCGGAACAAGGCATCGGCCAGAGGCTGCGTTTCGCATGACCCCGCTCGTTCTCACCGGCGCCGGCGTCAGCATCGAGGACGTGGCCGCCGTGGCGCGCAGTGCAGGCAAGGTCGAGATCACGCCGGCGGTCATCGAGAAACTCGGCAAGGCCCGCCAGGTCCTCGATGACGCCGCTGCCGGCGGCCAGCAGATCTATGGGCTGAACACCGGGCTGGGCGCCAATCTCGGCACGGCTATCGAAGGCGATGCCGGTGCCTTCCAGCGCCAGCTTCTCGACGGACGCGGCGCTGCGGTGGGAAACCCATTGCCTGCCCAGCTCGTGCGCGCCGCAATGTTTGCCCGCATCGCCATGCTTTCCGCCGGCGGCTCCGGCCTGTCGCCGCATGTCCTCACCGCGCTTGTCGATCTGCTCAACGCCGGCATCCATCCGGTGATGCCGTCGCTGGGCTCGATCGGCGCCGGCGACCTGGTGCTGATGACCGCGATAGCCCACACGCTGATCGGCGAAGGCGATGCAGACTATCAGGGCAGGCGCATGCCTTCGGCAAAGGCGCTGATGATGGCGCGGCTTGCGCCGGTCAGCCTGGCACCGAAGGATGGTCTGTCGCTGATCAACGCTTCCGCGGTTTCCACCGGCGCCGGCGCGCTGGCGCTCGTCGACGCGCTGTCGGCACTCGAACAGCAGGAGCAGGCCGGCGCGCTCACCATGGAAGCGTTCGGGGCCAACCACACCATCCTTGACCCGCGCCTGCATCTGGCGCGGCCGGCCGCCTGCCAGCAGGTAGCGGCAAAGGCGTTGCGCGACCTGCTCACCCGCGACGGGACGCCCGCGCCGACCACCCTTCAGGATCCGCTGTCGATCCGCTGCATGCCCTCGATCCATGGCGCGCTCATCCAGGCGATCGACCATGCCCGGCTCGCGGTCGAGATCGAGCTCAACGCGTCCGCCGACAACCCGCTGGTGCTCGCCAACGACTCACTCGTGCTGTCGACCGGCAATTTCCACACCGCCTCGCTGTCGCTGGCCTTCGAGACGCTAGGTCTGGCGGTTGCGCAATGCGCGGCGGCGTCGGCCGCGCGCTTCATCCAGCTCACCGGCTCAACCCGCCACGGCTTGCCGAAATACCTGTCGCCAATCGGCGGCGCGTCCGCCGGCTTCGTGCCGCTGCAGAAGACGGTGACGGCGATCCTGGCCGCCATCCGCCACAAGGCCAATCCGGTGATGCTCGACTTCCTGCCCGTGTCCGAAGGTGTTGAGGATCATGCGACGCAGACTCCCCTCGCCGTCGCCAAATGCGTCGAGATGATCGTATTGTGGCGGCGGCTGATCGCCCTGGAGCTTATGGCCGCCGCACAGGCCGTCGATCTTCGCGAAGGTCTGACACTTGCGCCGGCCACCAGCGCGATCCACGCGGCCGTCCGCGCCCATGTGCCGACGCTTAAGGAAGACCGGCCGCTCGGATCCCATGCCGATGCGCTCCATGCGGTGCTCGCCGACGGGTATTCGCTCCCTGCGGTGCACCAAATACTGCTCGACTAAACGAGATCAAGGCACCGCATCGTTGCGGACCACCAACGACAGATCGAGATCACCACCCATCAAGCCAACCCTCAAGCCAACTGGCTGCGCGCCCGGATCGGATGGCCGGGCTCCGCCGCTTATGGGCCCGCCGGCCGCGCCCCTCTCGGCACCCTCTTGGGTTGCACGATGAGTTCGGATATGAAGAGCCAAGGGCATATAAGGGGTGGCTCAATTGCATCGTTCCTGCTTCGTCTTGGCGGCAGACGCAAAAAATTTCCCATACGCCGTTCTGGGCGCGCGGCGCATACTGGACGTATCTGCGCCTATCGACGGTTTCATCCTTCATATCGGCGCCGGAACTGAGGATTTGCCGGTCGCGGACCGATTGCTCGGCGCTGCCGTCAAGATCGTCTACGTGTCCGATCTCATGAAGGAATTCGATTTCGATCCCGGTCACCTCAGCGTAGCAACCTACATTCGCCTGCTTGCCGACAAGCTGGCGGTATTCGAGCCTTACGACAGGCTCGTCTATGTGGACACCGACGTTATCTTCAACCGGTCGATCACCGACTTGGCCGATGTTGAACTGAATGCCCCACTCTTGGCGGCCCATGACGAACAGACCTATTTCGATCCGAGCTGCCGTGTGTCTCTTGAGATGGAGCCCGGCTCATCGCATTTCAACGCCGGCATACTGGTGCTGAACATGCCAATGATCCGCGCCGAGGGGCTCTTGGAGCGGGCGCGCGAACTGGCGCTGCGGCGCGTACCGAAGCTCGATCAGGGAGCGCTCAACATAGCGTTTGCCGGACGCTGGCAAACGATGCATCCGCTCTGGAATCTGCAGACCAACTATTCCAGCCAGATACCCTTCAGTAGAGCCTTCGCACGTCATTTCACCTTTGGAAAGCCGTGGTGGCCAAGCCCTGAAGGAGTGGAACTCGCCGCGATGGCGATCTATCGCAACCTGGCGAAAGATACGCCCTGGCTCGATCGGTTCAAGCGTCCGCTCTGGACGAGAGGTCTGCGCAAGCGATTGCTCCGCAAATTCGACGGCCTCTCCGGGATTATTCTCAATAAGGAAAAATACAGACGCCGTTTCCGCTTCAACGCCGAACGGTGCACCGCCATCTTTGCCGCGCAGGCCGACCAGGGGATGATGGCCGCAACCTATCCGGAGGTCCTGATGGGCGTGGTCAAGGCACGGAAATAGGCGCCGATCTCTCGACGAAAGCTTACCGGCTCGGGCCGCGAGGCCGGCCCAATACCTGCCGCACTTGGCGGCGAACCAGGCAGACCCATCGCAGTGCCCGTTCAGACTCTTGCGTCCACTTTCTTCATGAAACGCCTGAGCTCGTCTGGATCCATATGCACGATGTGCCGGTCTTCCGGATAGGCGCCGCTGTTGACGTCGCCGACATTTTCCGAGAACGCCGCGATGCGCTCCGCTTGCCTTCAGCCGATATCGATCATCACCTTGCCGGCCTCGACCTTGACTGGATAGGTTTTGAGGTTGACGCAGACCGGCGCGCCCTTGGCCTGGCCGGTCTTATAGTTGAAGCGGCCATTGTGCTTCGGGCATTCGATGATGTCGTCCATCACCAGCCCGTCGGCCAAATGCGCCTTTTCATGCGTGCAGAACCCGTCGGTGGCGAAGAACTCGTCGTCAGGCGAGCGGTAGATCGCGAAGGTGCGGCCGCCATGGTCGAAGCGGATCACGTCCTCCTCGTCCACGTCGCCCACCGCGCACGCTTCGACCCACTCCGGCATCTTGTGTTCTCCTGATTGGGTTCGCGCAACTGCCGCGCGCACCGACCTTATTCGGCAGCCGCAGCCGTTATGTCGAGATCGTGGAATTCGCCGCGATAGGGCTTGGCCGTCGGCGGCAATTCGCGCTTGAGGAAGTAGTCCTCGTATTTCAGCTGCCTGAGCAGCACCGGCCAGACCTCGCGATAGGCATGCCACATCGACGGGTTCGGCTCCGGCAAATCGTGCTTGACCAGCTCATGCAGCCTGGGCAGCGCGTGGTAGGGCACCATCGGAAACATGTGATGCTCCACATGGTAGTTCATGTTCCAGTAGATGAACCGGCTGATCGGGTTCATGTAGACGGTGCGCGTGTTGAGCCGATGGTCGGTGACGTTGTCGGCCAGCCCGATATGCTGCAGCAGGCCGGTCGTTACCATGTGCCAGGTGCCGTAGAGCCGCGGCAGGCCGATCAGCATCAGCGGTATCCATGACCCAAGCGCGATCGCGACAGCGATCGTCGCGACGTATACCGCGATGTGCCAGCGCGCCGCGATCACCGCCTTGTGCTGCTCCATCTCCGGAATGTAGCTCTTCTCGTCGTCCGACAGCTTGCCGAAGGCCTGGCGCACCAGCGTGGGCAGCGAATAGCGGAAGTCGAGAATGCCCGTGAAGGCGAGCGCAGCTTTGATGAGGTCCGGGGGCCGCATAACGGCGATCTCGGCATCGCGGCCGACAATGATGGTGTCGGTGTGGTGACGGGCATGGCTCCAGCGCCACTGCACCGGGTTGCGCATCAGCATGAACGAGGCGATGTGATAAACGACATCGTTCATCCAGCGCGTGCGAAACGCGGTGCCGTGCCCGCATTCGTGCCAGCGCGAGTCGCTCGACGAGCCATAGAGCACGCCATAGACGAACATGAATGGCACGACCCACCACGTGCCCCAGAACCAGATAATGCCGGCGGCTGAGCCCAGGATCGCCGAGATCCAGATGACGCTATCGCGGATCGCCGGCCCGTCGCAACGCTGCATCAGCTCCTTCATCACCTTGCGCGGCACGTCGGTGTGGTACCACTCGGCCGATGCAAGTCCGGTCTCTATCGCAAGCCGCGTGCTCTCGCCGACAAGGCTGTAGTCGCGCTTCGTACCGGTGGTCGTCATCGTCATTAAAGCCCGTTGGCGCGGAATTTCCCGTCGAGGAATTTCTTGGCGCGCGGCACGTCCTCCTCGTCGAGATGCTCGATGATTACCGGGATGTTCGGGTGCTTTTCGCTGAGACGCTTGAGATAGAGATCGTAATTCAGCGCGCCGAGCCCCGGCGCCGGCAGTTCGATCTCGCCGACGCCGCGGAAGGTCAGCCCCTCATGCGCCTCCGCGTCCCCGATATCGGCATGCTTCTCCGTCTTGTCGCCGCCCGAACGCTTCACGTCCTTGGCATGCGCGATTTCGATCTTGTCCGTCAGCGTGTCGAACACCTGGTTCAGCACCTGATCCATGCGGTCGATGTTGTGCGCCTCGAAATAGTTCGTCGGGTCCATCAACAGGCCGAGGCCGGGATGATCGACCTGAGCGAACATCCTGACCGTCTCCTCGACCGAGCCGACAACGTTGTTGACGTAGGTTTCAAGCAGGAACACCGCGCCGTGGTCGTAGGCGGTTTGGGCAAGATCCGAGATCACCTTGCGGCACTCCTCAAAACCCTCCTCGGTCTTGTTCTTCGGATGATGCACCCAGTCGGATTCGGTGTTGTAGGTGCCGGTTTCCGAGATCACGTAAGGCGAGCCGAAATCGCGTGCGTTCCGGATGAGCTCCTTCAGGTAGGCAAGCCGCCGCTCGCGCTCGGCCCTGTCCGGGTGGATGATGTTCGTGTAGCCGGACACGCAGCAAACCGGGAGGTTGTGGTCGCGGAACGTATCGCGCACCCGCCTCGCCTTGTCCCTGGTGATCTGTCCGGCCGAGAGGTCGATATCCTTGAAATGCAGGTCGAGCTGCACGGTGTTGAAATCGAGCGCTCGGATGCGCCTGGCGACCTCCTCGAGCTCATACGGAAAATAGCCTGTGAAGATACCTGCCTGCATCATGAAGTGAAGTCCTCCCGATAAGCGATTCAATTGCCCTGTTTCTTAGTCGCCTGGTCGACAGGGATTTCGGACAGCCTGATGGTGCGGCCCTCCGCCATCGACCGGTAACCGGCCTCCACCAGCGCCATGGTGTTGACGTTGTCGGCAACGGAAAGCGCCGGCGGCGTGCCGGTCTTGAGCGCATATTGCAGCTGCTCCATGACGCCGATGAAGGCATGCGGAAACCACATCGTCTCCCAGCTCGGGCTGACCCATCCGCCGCCGGTCGTCTCGGTCGAGGCGTAGGTCAGCGTCGAGGCGACGCCCTTCGGCCAACCGATCGTGCCCTTGGCGACACCCTTGGTGCCATCGACGCGCCAGTCGATGTGCTGGTCGTCGGAATAGCCTTCCTGACGCGGGCCGGACCAGACGTCCTCCAGCGACACCGCGAGCACGCCGGAGGGAAAGCGCAGCGTCGAGACGGTGATGCCGTCGGAATGTTCGAACTTGGTGCGCGGATCCTTGCGCGTCAGCGTCGTGATTTCGTCAGGGTCGCCGAACAGGAAGCGCAGCACGTCGAGGTGGTGCACACTCATATTGGCGAGCGTCAGCCGGTCATATCCGGCGAGGAAGGTCTGCCAGTGCGGGATGGCATGCATGTCGATCTCGGCGAAGACGATCTCGCCCAGCGCGCCGCTATCGATGATCTGCTTCAAGACGCGCATCGACTGGTCGTAGCGCATGTTCTGGTTGACCGAGAGGATCTTGCCGGAGGCCGCCGCCTCGTCGCGCAGCTTCACCGCTTCCTCGACCGAGAGCGCCAGCGGCTTCTGCGCAAGGATCGCTTTGATATGCGGCTGCTTCAGTGCATGGCGGATCAGCGCGGGCTGCTGGTCCGGCGGGAAGGCAAGGTCGACGATCTCGAGGCGGCTGTCTTCGATCAGCCGCTCCGGCGTATCGCAGACGGTCGGAATGCCCCAGCGGCCGGCGACCTTTTCGGCATTCGTCCTGGTTCGTGAGGCGATCGCCACCACCGGAAAGCCGGCTTGCGCGTAGGCGGCGAGATGGCACTCGGCCATGATCATGCCGGCGCCGATGCAGCCGATCCGATAGTCCTTGACCCGGACTTTCACGTCCGGCTCGAAATCCATGCTCGCCATCCATTCCTCCCGTCGAGGACTGGATATAACGCCAGGATCAGGCGGTCAGCCAAGGGCCGCGCCATCATTTCCCATCAGGGACCGGGGATCCGGCTTACGCGGCGATCAGCACCGTGCTCTCCGGCGACCAGCTGAGCATCACTTCTTGGCCTTCGGTCAGCCGCTCGGCGCCGGTGTTCTGGACAATGACCTTCACCGTCTGTCCATCGCGGTCGACGAAATAGGTGCTGTTGTTGCCGGCGAAGATGCGTTTTGAAACCTGGCCCCTGACCGTGTTGGCATATCCCGCCTCGGACGTTGCAGAGCCGGTTGAAATCTGGATGCGCTCGGGCCGCACGGCGCAGCTCGCCTTGGCGCCGGCCGAGAGAGACGCACCCGACGCAGCGGCGATTGCTGTACCGTCGGGCAGCCTGATGCCGTTGCCGGTCGCATCGCCGCGAAAGATGTTGGCGTCGCCGAGGAAGGTCGCGGCGAACTCGCTTTGCGGCCGGTCGTAGATCTCCTCCGGCGGCCCTTCCTGCACCAGCCTGCCGTCGCGCAATATGCCGATGCGGTCGCTCATCGTCAGCGCCTCTTCCTGGTCGTGAGTGACGAAGATGGTGGTGATGCCGATCTCGCGCTGGATGCGCTTCAGTTCGATCTGCATGTCGACGCGCAGCGCCTTGTCGAGCGCGCCGAGCGGCTCGTCGAGCAAAAGCACGCGCGGCCTGGTGACAATGGCGCGCGCCAGCGCCACACGCTGCCGCTGGCCGCCCGAGAGCTGGTGCGGCCGCCGGCCGCCGAGCTTGCCGAGCTGAACGAGATCCAGCGCCCGTTGCACTTCCGTAGCGATCGTCGCCTTCGGCTCGCCGCGCACCGACAGCCCGAAGGCGACATTGTCGGCGACGCTCATATTGGGAAACAGCGCGTAGTTCTGGAACACCATGCCGATGCGGCGCTTTTCCACCGGCACGCGCTCGACGCTTTCGCCGCCGATGGCGATGCGGCCGGTATCGGGAAAGTCGAAGCCGGCGATCTGCCTGAGCAGCGTGGTCTTGCCGCTGCCCGAAGGCCCGAGCAGCGCATAGAAGCCACCGTCGGGAAAGTCGATCGAGACATGGTCCAGCGCCTTGTGCGCGCCGAAACTGCGGGAGACGTTCGATACCTGGACGCCGGCCATTATTTCTCTCCGCCGAATTTGAAGAAGCGCGCCGTCAGCAGCATGAGCGCCATCGACACCACGATGATGATGGTCGACACCGCGTTGATCTCGGGCGTGAATCCCTTGCGGATCGCGGCGTAGATTTCGACCGGCAGCGTCGTCTGGCCTGGCGTCGACAGGAAATACGAGACCACGAACTGGTCGAAGGAGACAGCGAATGCGAACAGTCCGCCGGCGATCACGCCAGGCATGATCCAGGGCAAAGTTACGCGCACGGTAACCTGCCACTGATTGGCGCCGAGCGAACGCGCCGCTTCTTCCAGCTCCGGCGCGAAGGTTTGCAGGCGGGCGGACACGACGACGATGACGTAGGGCAGCGCCAGCGCGACATGGCCGAGCAGGATGGCGATGAGCCCGCGGCCGATGCCGATGCCGAAGAAGAAGATCAGCATCGCGGTGCCGGTAATCAGCCACGGGATGGCGATCGGCGGAAACAGCAGCGCCTGCAGGAATTTCTTGCCGCGGAATTCGTAGCGATAGAGCGCCAGCGACGCCATCGAACCAAGCAGCGTTGAAAGAATGGTCGTGATGATCGCGATCTCGATGCTGTTCCAGGTCGCCGCGATCAGCTGGTCGTTTTGCGCGAGCGAAGCATACCAGTCCGTCGTCCACTCGAACGGCAGCTGGTAAAAAGGCGAGGCGTTGAACGACATCAGCGCCATGATGATGATCGGCAGATAAAGGAAGCCGAGCAACAGGAAGATGTAAAAGCGCCCGACCCACTCCAGAATGCGCGTCGTCGCCATCAGCCGGCCCTCCGCAAGACCGGTGCCGCGAGCGCCAGGATGACCAGCACGACGGCAAGCAGGATGAAGGAGAGTGCCGCGCCCAGCGGCCAGTTGAAGACGGCAACAAACTGGTCCTCGATGACGGTGCCGTAGAAAGTGCCGGTGCGGCCGCCGAGGATGCGCGGCTCCATGAAGGAGCCCACCACCGGCACGAAGATCAACGCCGCACCCGCGATCAGGCCCGGCATCGACAGCGGGATGATCACCCGCTTGAGCACCTGCAGCCGCGAAGCCCCGAGCGAGCGGCCGGCCTCGATCAGCGAGTCGTCGATCGCCTGCAGCGTGAGGTAACAGGTGAGCACCATATAGGGCACGTAGGAGTGCACCAGGCCGATGATGACCGCCGGGTAGGAATACATGAGATCGATATTGATCTTGAACGGCAAGACGGCATTGAGCGTGGTGTCGAGAATGCCGCCCTCACGCAGCACCATGGCCCAGGAGAAGATGCGCACCAGCCCGTTCGACCAGAAAGGCAGGATGACCAGCAGGAAGATCGCCTCGCGGCTGCGGCCTTTAAGAACCTTCGCCAGCACGTAAGCCGCCGGATAGCCGATGACGACGCACCAAAGCGTGACCTCGAGCCCGAGCCGCAGCGAGGCCAGAAGAAGCGTCAGATAAAGGCTTTGCGAGAAGAAGGCGGCGTAGTTGCCAAGCGTGAACGACCATTCCTTCCCGGCGAGCGGCAGGTCGGTCATGAAGGAGAAGAACACCATGGCCGACAGCGGCAGAAAGATCGCTACCGTCAGCCACAGATAAGCGGGAAGCAGAAGCGGCAGGGCTGGCCGCAGTCCGCGGCGCGAACCGGTCGCGAGCTGCTCAGCCATGATGCCTCTCCTCCCCGTAAGACGCCAACTATTTCACGTTGACCTTCAGCTCCTGCCAAAGTGCCAGGTATTTCTCGCGCTGCTCATCGGTGACCGGCGCCTGGAACTGGATACGTTTGGCGACCTCTGGGCTGCCCATGACCTTTCGGTTGAATGCGTCCTCGGGCAGCGCCTCGACCGCCTTGGTGTTGGCCGAAACCGGCGCGCCGACCTTTGTGACCCATTCGACATAGAATTTTGGGTCGATCATGTAGTTGATGAAGGCCTCGGCGCCGGCGACATTCTTGGAACCAGCCGGGATGGAGAAGGCGTCGAGCCAGGCGACGGCGCCTTCCTGCGGAATGACCAGTGAGACCGGCAGCTTGAAATGAGTCTTGGCGCGGTCGGCGGAGCCGCTCCAGTAGGTGCCGATATCGATTTGGTTGGAGGCAACCATCTGGTTCCAGTCGTTCTCCGAACTCCAGAAGGTCTTGATCTGCGGCATCAGCGAGGTGAGCTTCGCCTTGACCGCGCCCATATCCTTGATGTCGTTGATGTTCTGCCCCGATGCGATCGCTCCGAACTGCACCGCCTCGACGGCGTCGTCGCGGATGATGACGCGGCCCTTATGGGCCGGATCCCACATCTCGGCGATGCTCGTCGGCGGCTTGTCGAACGACTTCTCGTTGATGGCTAGAGCGGTCAGGCCCCATACCCACGGCACGCCATAGACCTTGCCGTCATGGTTCAGCATCGGCGAGCCGGCCTTGTCCTTGGCGATATCGGCATAGTTGGAGAGCTTCGACGTATCGATCGGCTGGATCAGCTTGCCGGCCATCGCCTGATCGTTGAAGGCGGCATTGATCATGACGACGTCGTAGAGGCCGGGATTGGTCCTCAGCTTGGTCAGCATCTCCTGTTCGGAGTTGAAGAAGTCATTGACGACCTTGTAGCCGGTCGCCTTCTCGAAGTTGGCGACCGCCCATGGCTCGTCGGCGCCGTAGCCCTTCCAGTTGAGCACATGCACTTCTTCGGCGGCCTGGGCGGCAAACGTGAATGCTGAGACGAAGACGGCGGTCGCCGTCAGAAAAGCGGTCAGTCTGGGCATGCGCATGTTTTTTCCTCTCATTGTTGGCCCGGTTGATGGGCTTGTTAAGTTGCAGTCGCGTCCTCCCGGCCATGCGCTATCGTTCCTTGAGCGTGATGGCTTAGGAATTCCTGGATCTCACTGTCGGTCGGCGCGGACGAGCCGCCATGACGGGTGACGGAAACGGCCGCCGCGGCGTTCGCGTAGCGCGCCGCTTCGCAGGGCGACAGGCCGCGCGACAATGCGCTGACGAAGGCGCCGATATGCGTATCGCCGGCACCATTGGTGTCGACGGCGCTGACCGCGAAGCCGGGGATCGCGTGCGTGCCGCCTTCTGCCAGCCGCACAAGGCAGCCATGCGCGCCGGCGCGGATCACGACGCCCGCGGCTTTTGGGCAGTGTTCGGCCAGAAGCCGGATCGCGACGGTCTGCGCGTCGCCACGGCCGGCTATTGCGGCGGCCTCGTCGGCGTTGCAGCTCAGCCAGTCGGTGCGGGCAAGCACCCTTTCCAGGATCGGGCGCGGAATCTCCCCGATCACAGGCGTCGGATCGAAGACTACGGGAACTTCCTCCGGCAGCGCCTCGATCCAGTCGACGAGCGCTTCGCGGCTGCCAGGGTAGCTCAACGTATAGCCGGAGGTGAAAACCCAATCGCCCGGAATGACTTGGACGGGCACCATCATGTCCGGTGTCAGCACGCTCTCCGCGCCCGGCCATGAGACGAAGGTGCGTTCCGCATCGCTGCTGATCATGGCGACGCAATTGCCGCTGTCCATCAAGGGTGACGGCGGCGTCAGCGTCTCGATGCCTTCAGCGGCGAAAGCCGCGCGCAGGAAGTCGCCGTCTGCCCCGATGCCAAGCTGTCCGCCGAACACCACCTTCATGCCGGTGCGGCTCGCCGCGACCATCATGTTGAAGCCGCCGCCGGCGACGCGCGAATAGCTCGTCGCGGTCTTTTCGCTGCCCGCCGCCGGGAGAGCGTCGATGCGATATACATAGTCGACCACCGCGCTGCCGACATGAACGAGGCGCCCGCTCATGCGGCGTCCTCCTTGCCGCCACGGGCCTTCGCCATGCGCGCCGCGACGAGATCATTGGCCAACGGCTCGACCTCCGCGAGATCGATGCCCTTCAGTCCCGCGATTTGATCTTGCGGCAGGCCCGACAGGCCCGAACAGGCGCCCGCCATGCCCGCGGCGATGGCGCCTATGGTGTCGGTGTCGCCGCCGAGATTGGCGCTGATCACTGCCGCTCGCCACGCATCCCCGTTGGCAACCTCCAGCACGGCGAATGCTGCAGGAATCGACTCCTGGCTGGCGACCCCCGTGCCGATCAGGTCAACGATCAACCGGATCGCCTCTTTGTCGCCCTTCCCGCGCACAAGTTCCTGCGCCCAGAGGATGCGTTCGGCGATGTCGCCGCCGGTGACCCAGTGACCGAGCGCGGCACCAAGCTTTGCCGCCGCGACGGCATGGCCGGAAGCAGCGCGCCAGTCGGCGCCCGAAACACCGAGACTGACCGCGGCAGCAACCGCGGCAGCGGAGGCAATCGCAATCGACGTATTGTGCGTAGCCCGGCAGGTTTCCGCGACTTTCGCAACCAGGGCATCGAGCGGCTCCGGGCGGATCATAATGCCGACCGGCGCAATCCGCATCGCGGCGCCGTTGGTGTCGCCAGTTCGCCCCGCTTCTTCCGCCGGCACGCCGTTATTGATGGCGTCGATGGCCCGCTTGGTCGACGGTCCAAGCAGGTCGTAACTGCCACGCGCCTTGACGTCGCGCTCCCAGTCGAGCAGCGCGTTGACCCATCGCGCATGGTCGAAGCGATTGCCGGAGCTGACCAGGATGCGGCCGAGCAGCAGGGCCTGCTCGGTGTCGTCGGTGATGGCACCTGCCGGCAGCCCCTTCGACACCGGATGGTCGACGGCGGGCGCGACGAAACCCTCGACATGGCCATAGAGCTCGGCGATGCGGGCGGGCGACAGAAGCTGTGTGGGCATGCCCAGCGCATCGCCAAGCGCGCCGCCGATCAGCGCGCCCATCGCCCGGTCGATCGCGTCGGCCGCCATGCTCAGAACTCCAGATGCAGCGCGAAATGCGCCGGGTTGAGCAGGCTGGTGACGAATTCGATGGCGCGGCCGTCGGCGGCGCGCGTCAGCCGCCGCGCCCTGAGGAACGGGGTGCCCGGCGCGCAATCGAGGATGGCGGCATCAGCAGCGCTGAGCATCTCGATGTCGACCCACTCCTCGCCATGGTCGGACACCAGCCCTGCCCCGCGCAGCGTCTGGTGCAGCGAGCCTTCGCGAAGCCCGCGCAGCGGCACGTCTTCCAGCTCGGGCGACAGCGGCAGGCGGCTGCGTTCGATCGAGATCGCATGGCCGTCATCGGCATTGGTACGGACGCGATCGACGGCGATGAAAGACGAGCTCTCGACACCGAGCTTTGCCGCGAGCTCGGCATCCTCGATGATCTCGAGCCTAAGCGTCCGGGTTTCGGCATTGGCGCCCGCATTGGCGAGCGCGCGCGACCAGCCGATCGCGTCATCGACCGGCATGCCGTCGAAAGTGACGAAGGACCCGATGCCGACCTTGGTGGTGATGAGGCCGCGGCTTGAAAGCTCTTCCAGCCCTTTGCGAACCGTGTTGCGGCTGACCGAGAAGCGCTGGACGAGCTCGTTCTCGCTCTGCAGGCGATCGCCGAAGCCGAGCACGCCTGAGCGGATCTCGTGCTCCAGAACCGTCGCGATCTGCTCGGGCTTGCCCGTGCCGGGAGTGAGTTGCGTCGCGCGACGGGCCATATAGATACCTGTTCAATGAACCTGTATAATCCTGTTCATTAGCGTATCTGAGACGAAGCGTCAACGGCCAAGTCCCGCATGTCCCGATTGTTTTGCGCTGCACCTCGTTTGCCTGCAGGCATCCTCATAGTGACGCGAGAGGGGCGCTCTCATATGCTCCGATATGAACCTTGATCTCCGGAGCAATGGACGATGGTCAACTTCCTGCCGCTGAAAAAGACCGTTGCGGAGACTCTGCACGATGGCGATACGGTCGCCTTCGAGGGCTTCACCCATTTGATCCCGACCGCCGCGGCCCATGAGGCAATCCGCCAGGGCTTTCGCGACCTGACGCTGATCCGCATGACGCCCGACCTGATCTACGATCAGATGATCGGCATGGGCATGGCCAAGAAGATCGTCTTCTCCTATCTCGGCAATCCCGGCGTCGGCCTGCTCAGGCGCGTTCGCGACGCCATCGAGAACGGCTTTCCGCGGCCGATCGAGGTCGAGGAGCACAGCCACGCCGGCATGGCCAACGCCTATGAGGCGGGGGCCGCCGGCCTGCCCTGCGCGGTGTTCCGCGGCTATCGCGGCGCAGGCCTTGCCGCCGTCAATGCAAACATCAAGTCCATAACCTGCCCGTTTACCGGCGAGGTGCTGGCCGCCGTTCCGGCGATCCGGCCCGACGTCACCTTCATCCACGCGCAGAAGGCCGACCGCAAAGGCAATGTGCTGGTCGAAGGCATCATCGGCATCCAGAAAGAGGCCGTGCTCGCCGCCAAACGCGCGGTGGTGACGGTCGAGGAAGTGGTCGACAGTTTCGACGATCTCCACCCCAATCTCACCGTGCTGCCGAATTGGACGATCGCGGCAATCTCGATCGTGCCGGGCGGCTCCCATCCCTCCTACACGCATGGCTATTACGAGCGCGACAACGCCGCCTATCTCGAATGGGACGAGATCGCCGCCGACCGCGACCGCTTTCAGGCATGGATGCAGAAGAACGTCATCGAGAGCAGCGCAGACGACTTCGCTGCTCGCGTCGAGCATCTGAGGAAAGCCGCATGAACGAGAATGATCTGGGCTTCACTCCCAACGAGATGATGACGATTGCCGCCAGCCGTGCGCTGAAGAACGACGATGTCTGCTTTGTCGGCATCGGCGCGCCGTCGGCCGCCTGCAATGTCGCGCGGCTGACCCATGCGCCGGACATCACGCTGATCTACGAGAGCGGCACCATCGGCACCGCGCCCCACATTTTGCCGCTGTCGATCGGCGACGGCGAATTGTGCGAGACGGCGGTCACCACGGTCGCGGTGCCGGAGATGTTCCGCTACTGGCTGCAGGGCGGCCGCATCTCGATAGGCTTCCTTGGCGCCGCCCAGCTCGACAAATTCGGCAACATCAACACTACAGTCATCGGCGACTATGCGCATCCCAAGACGCGGCTGCCCGGCGGCGGCGGCGCGCCGGAAATCGCCACCTCCTCGCGAGAGGTCTACATCACCATGGCGCAGTCGAAGCGCGGCATGGTCGAAAAGATCGACTTCTTCACCTCCTTCGGCCATGGCGAGGGTGGCGACCATCGCAAGCGGCTCGGCATCGACACCGCCGGTCCGAGCTTGCTGATCACCGACCTCGCCGTCTGGAAGCCGGACCGTGTCACCAAGGAATTCACCGTCGTCTCGCTGCATCCCGGCGTCACCCGCGAAGAGGTGCAGGCGACCTGTGGCTGGGAAGCAAAGTTTGCCGAGGCGCTTGACGAGACGCCGGCGCCGACGGAACTCGAGCTGAAGACATTGCGCGATTTGCAGGCGCGCACCAAGGCCGCGCATGCGGGTACCGCCAAAGGGAAAGCTGCATAATGACTGATGCCTTCATCTGCGACTACATCCGCACGCCGATCGGCCGTTTTGGCGGCGCGCTATCCTCGGTGCGAGCCGACGATCTCGCCGCCATTCCGCTGAAGGCGTTGGTCGAGCGCAACCTGGGCGTCGACTGGGCCGCGGTCGACGACGTCGTCTTTGGCTGCGCCAACCAGGCCGGCGAGGACAACCGCAACGTCGCCCGCATGGCGCTGCTGCTGGCCGGCCTTCCCCAGGACATTCCGGGTTCGACGGTCAATCGGCTGTGCGGCTCGGGCATGGATGCCGTCACCATCGCCGCCCGAGCCATCAGGGCCGGCGAGGCCGAGCTGATGATTGCCGGCGGGGTGGAATCGATGAGCCGCGCGCCCTTCGTCATGCCGAAGGCCGACACCGCCTTCTCGCGCAATGCCGAGATCTACGACACCACCATCGGCTGGCGCTTCGTCAACCCGCTGATGAGGAAGCAGTACGGCGTCGATTCCATGCCGGAGACCGGCGAGAACGTCGCCGAGGAGTTTTCGGTCAGCAGAGCCGACCAGGACGCCTTTGCCGCGCGCAGCCAGGACAAGGCTGTTGCGGCGCAGGCCAATGGCCGGCTGGCGAAGGAGATCACGCCGGTGGCGATCCCGCAAAGAAAAGGCGAGCCAATCGTCGTCTCGAAGGACGAGCATCCCCGCGCCGGCACGACCATCGAGGCGCTGGCCAAGCTGCCGACGCCGTTCCGCCAGGGCGGCACCGTGACTGCCGGCAACGCCTCCGGCGTCAATGACGGTGCTGCCGCGCTGATCATCGCCTCCGAAGCGGCTGCCAGGAAACCTGGCCTGACGCCGATCGCCCGCATTCTCGGCGGTGCTGTTGCCGGCGTCGCGCCGCGCATCATGGGTATCGGTCCCGCGCCGGCAACCAAAAAGCTCTGCGCCCGTCTCGGCTTGAGGCCTGACCAATTCGACGTCGTCGAGTTGAACGAAGCCTTCGCCTCGCAAGGCATTGCCGTGCTGCGTGAACTCGGAATTTCCGACCAGGCGAAGCATGTGAACCCCAACGGCGGCGCGATCGCGCTCGGTCATCCGCTTGGCATGTCGGGCGCGCGCATCACCGGCACGGCGGCGCTGGAGCTGCGCGAGCGCGGCGGCCGCTACGCGTTGGCCACGATGTGCATCGGCGTCGGCCAGGGCATTGCGATTGCACTGGAACGGGTCTGACGACTCGGTCCGCTCAGTAAGGCAGGCCGACATTGTTCTCCGCCAGCGCGGTCGAGGCGGCATTGATGTGTACGAGATAATCGAGGCCGGCTTCCTGGATGCGCTGGCCGAACTCACCCGTCTCGGGGAAGCGGTGCAGGATCGTCGTCATCCACCAGGAGAAGCGCACCGCCTCGCAATCGATTGCGATGCGTCGTCCTCGAGCCCGGTCCGGTATCGGTTGGTATTGTTTGCGTCATCGCCCATGGAGATGCTTTCCCTCAGGCAACGACGCGACGAAGGCGCGGATCAGGGCGACGACCGCGTCGGGCTGCTCGATGCAGGGAATGTGCCCGGCGCCGCGGATCAGCTCGAAGCGCGCGCCGGGGATCAGGTCGGCAAGCGAGCGCACGAGATCGGGCGGCGTCGAGCCGTCCTGGTCGCCGACGATGCAGAGCGTCGGCACCGCGATGCGGCGCGCGCTGTCGGTGAAATCCGCGTCGCGAACCGCCATACACGTGCCGATGTAACCCGGCAGCGCCTGCCTGGTCAGCATGTTGCGGCAACCGGCAAGCTCGGCGGCGCGGTTGGCATGAAAATCCGGCGTGAACCACACCTTCATGATGCCATCGGCAATCGCCTCGATGCCGTCACGCTCGACCGTCGCGATGCGGCTGTTCCAGCTCTCGGGGGTGCCTATTTTGTGCGCGGTGTCGCTGAGGATCAGCGCTTCGACGAGTTCGGGCCGCCGTGCATAGAACCCCTGCGCGACCATGCCGCCGACCGACAGGCCAAAAAGCACGACCTTCTGGAAGCCGAAGCAATCGATGAGCGCGCTCAGATCGTCGACATGGTCGTCGATCGAGCGCACGCCGCTGCCGATGTCGGAAAGTCCGTGGCCGCGCTTGTCATAGACGAGCATCGGCATCTCACCGGCAAGCCGTGCGACGACATCGTCCCAGATCCGCAAGTCGGTGCCGAGCGAATTGATGAAGATGATCGGGCGCGCAGCAGCCGTCCCGGCGATAAGGCGATGGTGCAACGCAATGCCGCCGATACTGACGAATGGCACGATCTCGATCCTCCAAACCAACATTGCACCAGTTGTCTAGATCGGTAAACCGAAGGCTACTCTGGACGGTGCACGCCGCCTTGGATCTTTTGAGGGGGCGTTTGGCGATCCGCCTCCGGGGTCGAGACCAGCAGGGCGGCGGCGGCATTCGCGGCGGCGATGGCGGCATCGGTGGGCTCGCCGCGAGCAAGCGCAGCCGCAAAGGCACCGACGAATTCATCACCGGCGCCATGGGTGCTGACCACCTTCACCGGAATGGCAACGAGCGCCAAGGCGCGGCCATCGCGGTCGTGATAGGCGACGCCATCGCCGCCGGCGGTGACGATTGCGGCCGGACAAACGATTGCCAATTGCCGCGCTGCCTCAGCTGCGCCTTGAAGCGTGTCGACGACCGGAATGCCGGCCAGGAACTCCGCCTCTATGGCGTTGGTGATCACGATGTCGACGAGCCCGGTGAGTTCGGCGGGCAGCGGCCGGGCCGGCGCCGCGTTGAGCACGACGCAGCAGCCGTGAGCCTTCGCCGCGCGCGCGACAGCGATGTTGGCGATTTCCGGAACTTCGTTCTGCAGCAACAGCACCGAAGTCTGCGCGAGCAGACCGGCGGCCGCCGCGACATCCTTTTCACCGAGTGTCAGATTGCTGCCGGAAACGATCACCGCGCCGTAGTCGCCATCGTCGTCGAAGATGGCCACGCTCATGCCTGATCGGATCCCCGGTTCTGTTCGCACGAAGCGGTGATCGACATTGCTGCGGCTGAGATTGGCGAGCAGCGCGCGGCCGAAATCGTCGTCGCCGACGGCGCCGATCATCGCCGACCTCGCCCCCGCGCGCGCCGCCGACAGGGCCTGATTGCCGCCCTTGCCGCCGCATTTCGGCTGCCAGCCGAAACCGGTCACCGTCTCGCCCTTGCGCGGACGATCCGGTGCGTCGACCAGGATGTCGTAATGCAGGCTGCCGAACACGGCCACCACCCCCGCTGAAGCAACGCTCATCCGCGATGATCTTTCATCTGTTCTTGTCCCGGCGCTTCGACGTCACTGCCGACATGGTGCGGCCGAGATTGTGCTCCGCCGCCTGATAGTCGCGCTGCGCCACCGCGACGAACAGCGCATCCAGGATGTTGAGCTGGGCGATACGGGCGGCCGCATTCTCGCCCATCAGCGGCGACCCCCGCGCGGTCGAGCAGAGCACGACATCCGCCTCGGCTGCCAGCGGCGAGTTGGCGTAGTTGGTTACGGCAAGCGTGCGGGCGCCGTTCTTTCTGGCGAGCTGAACGGCATCAATCACCGCGCTGCTGTTGCCGGAATGGGAAAAGCCGACGGCAATGTCTTCGGCGCCGAGGAGCGAGGCCGACATGAGCATCATGTGGGAATCGTCGTAAACCGCCGCGCGGATGCCGATGCGCAGGAACTTGTGCGAGACGTCCCGGGCAATCTGAGCTGAGCCGCCGACGCCGTAGAAGTCGCGATTTCTGGATCGATAAATGAGGTCGGCGGCCCGGTCGAAATCGCCGATGTCAAGGATCGCGAGCGTTTCCTCCAGCGCCTGTATGGAAGTGCGGAAGACCTTTTGCACGATCTCGGCCGAACTATCGTCGACGGAGAGTTCCCGGTGCATCTCGGCGGTCGGCGAGCGGCTGTATTCGCAGACTGCCGTCCGGAAGTCGCGATAGCCGGAGAAGCCCAGCTTCTTGGCGATCTTCACCACCATCGCCTCGGAGACGCCGGCCTCGTCAGCGATCTCTTTCAAAGGGATCGTCTCGTCGAAACCGCGGCGGCCGAACACGGTTTCCACCACCTTTGCCTCCAGCAGTGTGAGATGCGGCATCATCATGCGGATGCGCGGCCCCACAGCTCGGAGATCCGCGGACGTCATCCTGCATTTGCTCCGAGCAGGATTTCTTGGACGACAGCCTGAGAGGCAACCGCGTCCTGTCCGTCGAGGGCAGCCGCCAGCCGATTGTCCTGCCCCAGCCGCTCGACGACCCGCAACATGCGGTTGACGGTCGCGATGTTGACCTCGCATTCGCGCACCGGGTCGAGACCGGTCATGTCCGGAAAGGTGTCGAAATAGATGGCACCGGCGTAGCCGTCCCTGCGTATCTGGCGCAGCAGCTCGATCGTCTGCAGCGTGTGCACGGCGCCGACCATCAGGCCGTCGTCGCGCTTGGCGTAGCCATCGTTGAGATGAACGCCGAGCAACCTGCTGTGACGGGCGACAAGAGCGGCGGCAAAGGCCGGTTGCTCGTCGGCATAAAGAACATGCGCGAAGTCGAGAGTGACGCCCAGATTGGGCAGGCCGGCCTCGCGGATCGCCAGCAACGTGGTCGCGGCATCCGGCATCAGTGAATAGGAGCGCGGCTCGTTCGGCTTATATTCGAGACTGATGGCGCAATCGGGGTCATGCGCCGCAACTTCACGAATACCGTCGATTTCGTGTTGCCAAAGTGTCGCGTAGTCGGCCTGGAAAGCGTAGTCGAAACCATCCTGCCCCAGCCACAATGTCATGAGACTGGCGCCCGCCTCTTGCGCCGCATCGATGCCAGCCTTGGTAAGGTCGATGGCTTCACGCCGCACTGCCGGATCGGGATTGGTGAACGCGCCGAGCTTGAAGGCGGGATTGGAGTAGTAGCGCATCGCGAAGCCATTGATGGAAAGCCCAAGATCGCCAAGCCTCCGTGCGATTTCCCTGGGGTTTTCACCGATATGGTCGGGATAGTTGAGATCGAGATCGGTGAGCCCCTCGACCTTGGCCGCCCGCGCCGCCATCTGCAGCACCGAGGGCTTCCCGGTAAGCCCGGCCCACTCCGCCTCAGGCCGCGAGGCGAAGGAATTGAGACGGGTGGCAAAACGGTGGGATGTCATTTGGGATCCTTGGGATGCCTGAGACTTCACATGGAAAAATGATTTTGTAAAGTTCTCTGGTGAGCTGTACAGGCTGGTTGCCCTGGTTGGCATGCGCTGATTGTTCTGGCATTACCGGGTTCGAGAACCATTCCGACGGGCAGCAATGACCTCGAAACGCAACGTCCTTTTCATCATGTGCGACCAGCTGCGGTTCGATTATCTGAGCTGCGCCGGGCACAAGAGTCTGACGACGCCGAACATCGACCGGCTCGCCAGCCGCGGCGTGCGTTTCACCAATGCCTATGTGCAATCGACGGTCTGTGGCCCCTCCCGCATGAGCGCCTATACCGGCCGCTACGTCCGCTCGCACGGCTCGACGCATAACGGCGTGCCGCTCAGAGTCGGCGAGCCTACGCTGGGCGACCATCTGCGCGAGGTCGGCGTGCGTTGTGCGCTCATCGGCAAGACACATATGAAGGCCGACGAGGAAGGCATGGAGCGCCTCGGCATCGCCAAGGATTCCGTCATCGGCGTGCGTGTCGCGGAATGCGGCTTCGAGCCGTTCGAGCGCGATGACGGCCTGCACCCCTCGACCAGCTACGACCCCGATCCGGCCTACGACTCCTATCTGCGCCAGCACGGCTTCGAGGCCGAAAATCCTTGGGAGCATTGGGCGAATTCCGGCGAAGGCGAGAATGGCGAGAATTTCAACGGCTGGCTGCTCGTCCATGCCGACAAGGCGGCGCGCATTCCGGAGGAGCATTCCGAGACGTCTTACATGACGCGCCGCGCCATGCGCTTCATCGAGGACGCCGAAGCCAAGGGCGAAGCCTGGTGCGCGCATCTTTCCTACATCAAGCCGCACTGGCCCTATATCGTGCCGGCGCCCTACCACGCCATGTACGGCAAGGCGGAGATCCAGCCGCCCGTTCGCAGCGAAGCCGAGCGCGTCTCGCCAAATCCGATCTTCGAGGCCTTCCAGCAGGAGCGGTATTCGAAGAACTTCTCGCGCGATGAGGTCCGCGAAACGGTCGTTCCCTGCTACATGGGCCTGATCAAGCAGATCGACGATCAGCTTGGCCTTTTGTTCGACTTCATGGAGAAGTGCGGCCTGTTCGAGAATACGCTTGTCGTCTTCACTTCTGACCATGGCGACTATCTCGGCGACCATTGGCTCGGCGAGAAATACCTGTTCCACGACGTCGCGGTGAAGGTGCCGATGATCGTCTACGATCCTCGTCCGGAAGCCGACGTCACAAGAGGAACCACGTCGGACGCGCTGGTCGAGATGATCGATCTCGCGCCCACCTTCCTCGATTATTTCGGCGGCGAGCCCAAGCCGCATGTCCTCGAAGGCCGCTCGCTGCTGTCGCTGACTTCGGGTGAGCGGAAGAGCCTGCGCAACTATGCCATCAGCGAATATGACTACAGCGGCGATGCGGCGCGGCTGAGACTCGCCATGCCGGTGTCGGGCTGCAAGCTCTACATGATCACCGACGGCCGCTCCAAACTCGTCCATGGCGAAGGTGTCGAGCCGATGTTCTTCGATCTCCAGAACGACCCCGGCGAATTGCGCGACCTCGGCCGCGAGCCGTCGGCCGCTGGCGACATCGAGAGGCTGCGCAAAATGCTGATGCGCTGGCTGGCGCTGCCCAACAACCGCATCACCGTCCCCGACGAGTGGCTGACGGAGATCGACGACAAGGTCGGGCATTTCGACCCGATCATCGGCTCCGGCGTGCTCATCGGCTACTGGGACGAGGCCGAACTCGCCGAACAGCTGGAGGCGCGTCGCCGCTGGCTGACGCGCCGGGGCAACTAGCTTTCGTTACCCGAGTGTCAGCCCCGCCTTCTTCGCTTCCTCGCGCAGGAAGGGCAGCCCCACCTCGATGACGTCGCGCGGGTCGTCCGCCACCGGGCGCCATACCGCGAGCCCCCCGGCGATGTCGACGTCGACATGGTTCATGCTTTCGAGCGTGATCGGGCCCTCATAGCCGATGTCGGCGATCGCCTTCATGCAGGCTGCCCAGTTCAGCATGCCGCGCCCCGGCACGCCGCGATTGGCCTCCGACACATGGACATAGCCGAGGAAGGGCGCCGCCGCCTCGAAGCCGGCCGCGAAGCTCTCTTCCTCGATATGCATGTGGTAGGTGTCGAGATGGATGAAGATGTTGTCGGCGCCGATGCGCTCGATGATGCGCGCCGCGTCGATGCCGCGGTTGATCAGATGCGTCTCGTAGCGGTTGCAGGGTTCGATGCCGAGCTTCAGGCTGCGGGCCTTCGCCGACTTTGCCGCCCGTTCGAGGAAGCGGCACATGCCGTCGATCTCCCGCTGCGTCGGCGCCCGGCCGGTGGTCTTGCCGATCGTGCCATAGGTGACGCCGCCGAGCGCCTCGGCGCCCACCTCGTTGCAGACATTGAAGGCCGGCTGCAGGAAATCGAGTGCCTCTTCCGGCCGCTCCACCACGTCGAGTGCGCGCGGCAAGCCGAGCGACGGAATGAGCTGCACGCCATAATGGTTTGCAAAACCGCGCGTGCGCTTGGTGTCGATCTCCTCGGGTCTGAGCAGCGGAATCTCCATCAGGCCGATGCCGAGCTCCTTCAGCCGGTCCATCTGCGGCTCGATGCGGGCCAGATCCCAGACCGGGGCGATGGCGAAAGTGTGCAGTCCGAAAACATTCATATCAGCCTCGTTGCTCGTGCGCCGCCGCGGCGGCCGTGTCGCCGCCGCCGACGATGCGGCTGACGACTTCGTTCATGTTGGTTTTGGCGGTGACGAGATCGGCATCCGCCCTGCCGTGGCGCAGCACGACGATGCGGTCGGTGACCGACAGCACGTCATTCAGCCGGTGCGAAATCAAAATGACGGCGATGCCTTCAGACTTCAGCCGCCGGATGAGATCGAGCACGCTCTGCACCTCGCGCACGGCGAGCGCCGCCGTCGGCTCGTCCATGATGACGAGCTTCGGGTTGAAGGTGAGCGCCCGCGCAATCGCCACCGTCTGCTGCTGGCCGCCGGAGAAGGAGCCGACGGAACGACTGATCGACGGCAGGTGCGCCCCGAGCCGCTCGATCATCCGCGTCGCCTGCCGATCCATCTCGGTCTTGTCGACAAAGCCGGGGAAGAGGCCGAGCAGCCTTTTCGTCGGCTCTCGGCCAAGGAAGATGTTGGAGGCCACGTCCTGCTGCTTGGCCAAGGACAGATCCTGGTAGATCATCTCGATGCCGAGCCGGCGCCGCTGGCCGGGATCGAGAGCGAGGATGTCCTTGCCGTCGAACTCGATCGAGCCGGTGTCGGCGCGGTAGATGCCGGTGATGGTCTTCATCAGCGTCGACTTGCCGGCGCCGTTGTCGCCGACCAGCCCGACCACCTCGCCGGCCGCGACCGACAGGTCGACGCCATGCAGCACGTCGACCGCCCCGAAGCTTTTGCGGATCTTATGGAGCGAAAGCAGTGTCATACGCGCGACTCCTTCCGCACCTGATACTGGTCGATGAAGACCGCGAGGATCAGCACCGCGCCGATCGCCATCTGCTGGTAGTAGGACTGCACCGCAAGCAGCGTCAGCCCGTTCTGCAGCACGCCCATGATCAGCGCGCCGATCATTGTGCCGAGGATCGAGGCGCGGCCGCCGAACAGATTGGTGCCGCCGATGATCGCCGCGGTGATCGCGGTGAGTTCGTAGTTGATGCCGGCGGTCGGGTCGCCCGCATTGACGCGGGCGGTGAACAAGAGACCGGCAAGCCCGGCAAGCGCGCCGGAGAGCGTGTAGATGATGCGGCGATGCTGCTCGACGCGGATGCCGGCGGCGCGCGCCGCGCCTTCGCTGTCGCCGAGCGCCAACGTGTGGCGACCGAAGCGCGTATAGGCAAGCACCGTATGCGCGACGATCGCCGTCAGCACGAAGATGATGACGGGCATCGGAATGCCGAGCGGCCTCCCTTGTCCGATATAGACGATCTCCGGCGGCAGGCCGTAGATCGCCCTGCCCTGTGAGATGACGAGCGCCAGCCCGCGCGCAAGGCCCAGCATGCCGAGCGTTACGATGAAGGCGGGCACGAAGGCGCGGGTGACCAGTTGGCCGTTGATGTAGCCGGCGATACTTCCGGCCAGAATGCAGGCGATCACCGCGAACACCGACGGCCAGCCGAGGTTGACGGCGACGAAGGCCCCCGCCACGCCGGCAAGGCCCATGACCGATCCCAGCGACAGATCGAGCCCACCTGAACCGATGACGAAGGTCGCGGCGATCGCCAGCACGCCGATCGTCGACGTCGCGAGCAGGATGTTGAGGAAATTGCTGAGCGACAGGAAGAAAGGCGACAAAAGCGCCATCGCCGCGCTCAGCAGCACAAGCACCAGCAGCGACTCCAGCCTGATGTGGAGCCTCTCGACGGATGCGCGCTGCACCCGAGCCCAAAACCCGGGCTGCGCCGTTTCGGAAGCCATGGTTTTCACCCTTCTGGGTAGGGAAGTAGGGGAATAGGGAAGTGAGCGGGAGAGAGCCGGGTCTTGGAAGTGCAAACCTTCCTCCTCCTACTCCCCTACGGACCTACTCCCCTACTCCCTTCTCTTACTTCACATATTGCAGCATCGGCTCCTTGCCGGCGTCGAGCACGTCCTTGGTCAGCACCAGGGTGGGCACCGCGATGCTTTCCTCGATCTTCTCGCCAGCCAGCGCCTTCTTGACGTTCTCGACCGCCTGCTTGCCGACGAGATAGGGAAGCTGGGCGACGGAAGCGTTCAGACGGCCTTCCTTGATCGATTTCACCGCGTCGACATTGCCGTCCACGCCGATGATCGTCACCTGCTCGCCCTTGCCGGCGGCGTAGACCGATTCCACGGCGCCCAACGCCATGCCGTCGTTGGCGCAGAAGATGGCAACCAAATCGGGATGCGCCGTCAGTGTGTCGGTGGCGATCGAGGCCGCCTTGCCACGATCCCAGTCGCCCGGCAGCGAGGCGACGACCTCGAGCCCCGGCGCCAGTTCCTTGAGCTTGTCGGCAAAGCCCTTGGCGCGCTTCTCGCCGGTGATGTTGCCGGAGAGACCCTCGATCACCAGCACCGGACCCTTGGCGTCCTTGCCAAGCTTGGAGACGAGATATTCGGCCCCTAGCGCACCCGCGGCGACGTTGTCGGAACCGATATGGAAGGTGACCTTGACGCCTTCCTTGTCGAGAACCGCCTGGTCGAGATTGTTGTCGAGATCGACGATCTTGATGCCGGCATCCTGCGCCGATTTCAGGCAGGGCAAGAGGTTGGTCGAGTTGATGGCGGCGGTGATCATCGCCACCGGCTTGCGCTCGAGCATCGTGTTGCAGAGGTTAAGCTGCGGCTCGGCCGCCTGGTCGCTTTCGGCCGCCTGCTGGAAGTATTTCACGCCGGCTTCCTTGGCGCCGTCGGCGACGCCCTGCGCCATCGCGCCCCAGAACGGATTGGCCAAGGTCTTCATCAGCACGCCATATTCGCCGTCCTCGGCCTTAGCAGTGCCGACCGCGGCAAAGGTAAGCGCCACGCCCAATGCGAGAGTAAATCGATTTATCTTTGTGGAAAGCGATGTCATTCCGTCCTCCGTTTGTTTGCGCCGGATGCCTCGGCCAGGGCCGGCACTCTTCTTCCGTTTTCGACAATGGGGGTTATTGTCGGTCTCCTCCCCCGGAATGCGGGACGCTGCCTGGCGAGCCAACGGATTCCCGCATGAACACCTTGCAAGGTTCGAGCCGCGCCCTCGGCGGGCCGCGCTCGCCTTCGATCCTGCGAAACAGAACCTCCATTGCGTTGGCGGCGATCTCGCGCACCGGCTGCACCACCGCGGCGATCGCCGGCCACGTCACCTGCATCCATTCGGCGTCGTCGAAGCCGACCAGCGAGATGTCGTTTGGGCAATGCCAGCCGCGCCGCCGAAATTCCGAAAGCGCCACCAGCGTGCCCTTGAGGAAGAGCGAATAGACCGCCGTAGGCCTGTCGCCGCCGTCTTCCCGCTGGCTGAAATAATCGCGAAGCAGCGTCCGCAAGGGCCCGACATCGCTTTCGCAGAGTACGACGTCGACCCTGATGTCGGGCGCAAGCTCAACTGCCGTCTTGCGAAACCCTTCCAGCCGGGCGCGTACGGTCGCCGCCTGCTGGCCGAGACCGACCACAAGAACATGGCGATGGCCCTTGCTGACCAGCGCGCGCGCCACTTCGGCGCTTGCCGCAGCGCTGTCGGCCGAAACCGTGTCGAAGGCGTCATCGGCAAGCACGCGGTCAATCAGCACCCCTGTCATGCCGTTCGCTTTCATGAAACCAGCCGCCGGTCCGTGCTCGTTTCGCACCGGTGCCAGTACGACGCCGGCAACGCGCCAGTCATGCATGCGGGCGAGGATCTCCTTCTCACGTTGCTCCGATTCCCGGCTGGAGGCGGCGACCAGCGTATAGCCGCGTTGCTCGGCGAGGCCTTCGAGCTCGCTCACCATCTGGCCGAAGAACTCGCTTTCGAACTCCGGCATGATGGCGCCGATGATGCGACGCTTGGCCCTGCGCATGTCCGAGGCGAGCGGATCGACGCGGTAGCCCAGAAGCTCGACGGCATCGAGGACGCGCTGCGCGTTTTCCGGTTTTACCGTGGTGACGCCGGAAAGAACCTTGGAAACGGTGGCCGCCGACACGCCCGCCTGGCTTGCCACATCGTGGATCGACGCGCGCCGCTGCTGGGCCTGCTGTTGCGCCATTAATCTTCTCCCGGAGGCGAGTGGTCGCCCTCTCGTTAACATAATCGATAAATCGATTTTTCGCTGTTGTAAATCGTTTCATCGGGAGTAAAAACGCTGATATGATTGGTGCGATCCAATCGCGCCGGGAGGAAAATCATGTCCAACAAAGCCTCGCCGCTGGTGATCAGCGCACCCGAACCGCGCACGCTCGACCTGATCTTCACGCCGCCGCAGCTGGCGCGCTTCCGCAAAAGATATCGCATCGTCGAGACAACGCCGGAAGGCGTCTCGGAGTTGCCGACAGATGTGCTGGCCGAAGCCCGCTACATCGTCGGCCAGCCGCCGATCACCCCTCAGACGCTGGAGAGGTTGAAAGCGCTGCGCTGCATCTTCAACGTCGAGACCAATCTCATCAACAACATGCCCTATGAGACGCTGTTTGCCCGCGGCATTCACGTCGTCACCACCGGCCTGGTGTTCGCGGAGCCGGTGGCGGAACTCGGCCTTGCCATGGCGCTAAACCTGGCGCGCGGCATCGTCGATGCCGACCTCGCCTTCCGGCAAGGCAAGGAACTATGGGGCGGTGACGGCAACCAGACGGCGCGACTCCTCTCAGGTTCGGATGTCGGCATCATCGGCTTCGGCGATCTTGGCCGCGCTCTCAATCGGCTGCTGACCGGCTTCCGAACGCGCACTAGGGTCTTCGATCCCTGGCTACCGCCTTCCGTGCTGGTGGAGCATGGCGTCGAGCCGGCCCCGCTCGACAAGGTGCTGTCGGAAAGCGATTTCGTTTTCGTCGTCGCCTCGGTGACCAGCGAGAACCAGGGCTTTCTCGGCGCCGACGCTTTCGCCAAGATGCGTCAGGGCGCCGCCTTCATCCTGCTCAGCCGCGCCGGCGTCGTCGATTTCCCGGCGCTGATGGAAGCGGTCAAAAGCGGTCATGTCGTTGCGGCCAGCGACGTGTTTCCCGAGGAGCCGTTGGCCAAGGACCACCCGGTGCGCTCGCTTTCCGGCTTTCTGCGCTCAGCCCACCGCGCCGGCGCGCTCGACGATGCCTTCAAGCGCATGGGCGACATGGTGCTGGAGGACATGGACCTCGTCGACCGCGGTCTGCCGCCGATGCGCTCCAAGCGCGCCGAGCGCGAGACCGTTTCACGGATGCGCTCCAAGCCGATCGACAGGAACTGATCGCGCCTGGTCGCCTGGAACATTAGCGTTCCTGCTACTGATTGCCGCCCTGAGTGTAATGCAACCAAACTTAACGGCCGGACCACGGAGAGTTTCGGCCCTCTCAGGACCATTTTTCTTCAGAATTTTTTTCTGCATTTCACGGGAATAGAGGAACTTTGATCCGGACCTTCCGTTGATGACACGATCGTTTCTCGAACGATCCAGAGAAACAGGAGGTTTATGTCATGAACATCAAGATGATCTGCCTTGGCGCAATGACCCTTTCGATGGTCGCCGGCTCGGCTCTCGCCGCTGGCGAAACCGGCACGTCGGCGCTGGATGACCCAGCCAAGATGCAGCCCTTCTACACCGACTCCAGCATGAAGACGATGGTCAGCAAGGACGCCTTCGTGAAGGCGTGGAAGGCAATGTCGCCGGAGGACCAGACCGCGATGATGACGGCTTGTGAGGACGAGGCCAAGAACGCCAATGCAGCCAACAGCCATCCGGAGTTCTGCAGCAGCGTCAAGGAGAACGGCGGCAGCAAGTAACCATTCAGTGCAGCCACCGACAAAACGGCCCCGTTGTGGGGCCGTTTTTGCGATCCCAGACGAAGGACCGCGACGCACTTTTCCCGAGATGATCAGGCAACCAGATCGCTGCGGTCCGCCGGTTCGAAACCGTCATTGAAATTCGACGCGAGCCAGGCGATCGCGCTGGCGACATCGGCGATGGCGAAACGCGCCGCGGTCTCGCCCTGCGGTCTCACGCGGATCGAGATCCCGCCCGCGGCATTGACGGTCTCAAAACCGTTTTCGTCGGACGTGTCGTCGCCGAGGAATACCGGACGCCGTCCGGTGAAAGGCTCAAGCTGCATGAAGCGCCGGATTGCGGCGCCCTTGGCCGCCTCTAGCGGCATCAGTTCGACACCGGCATTGCCGGCAATTACGCGGTAGCCTTTCGGCAGCCGGGCAAGTGCTGTCTCGACCAGCTCCGTCGCGCGGGCCAGCAATTGCGGCGCTGCCCGCGTGTGGATGGCGAGCACCGGCCCCTTGCGCTCCACATAGACGGCCTTGCTTGCCAGCTCCAGCTCGATTTCGTCGGCAAGTGCGGCCATATCCGCCGGCTCGTCGGCGGCCTCGATTTGTCCGTCCGGTGTCAGCCTGTGCTCCAGCCCGTAGAGGCCGGCGATCCGCAGCTTCAAAGGCTCGAACAGCCGGTCGACGGCCGCGATAGAGCGGCCGGTGATGAAAGCCAGCGCTCCATCCAGCCGGTGCTCGACCGCTTGCAGCAGCAAACGCAACTCCGCGCTGACCGCGACGCTATCTGGATGGGCGGCGTGCTCGAGCAATGTGCCATCGATATCGAGGAAGAGCGCCCACCGGCCTTCGGGGAGCGGTGGGGTCAAATCTGCCTGGATGTTCATCGGAATCCGACTGCCTGTTTGCGTTCGAAGATAGAGACGACATTGTCGCCGTTGGTGTTTGCCGAGCGGTCGGACAAGGCCGTGACGCGGTCGAGCTCGCCGCGCTTCCTCAATCGCGCCGCGTCGAGCAGCATGCTGCCGGCCCAGCGATAGACATTGTTGTCGCGTACGATCTCGCGCATGCGGCGCATGCGCTCGCGCTGCTCGTCGGGCCCCATGACCAGCGCCTGCCGCATGGCTTCGCTCATCATCGCCGCGTCGTAAGGATTGACGATCAGCGCCTCGAGCAGTTCGCGCGAGGCCCCGGCAAACGTGCTGAGCAGGAGTACGCCCTCTTCGTCGTCGCGCGCGGCAACGAACTCCTTGGCCACGAGGTTCATGCCGTCATGCAGGCTGGTGACGAGGCAGATGTCGGCCGCACGGTAGATCTTGTAGACGTCCTTCTGCGAGTGATGCTCGGCCACGAGCACGACCGGACGATAGCTGCCGTTGCCATAGCGCTCGTTGAGTCCCTCGGCGAGCCGCTGGCATTCCTCATGCAGGTGCTTGTAGGCCGGCAATGTGCCCCGGCTCGGTGCGGCGACCTGGAGGAACACCGCCTTGCCGACCATTTCAGGGTAGCGGATGAACAGTTCCTCCAGCGCATGGAAGCGGTCGAGAATGCCCTTGGTGTAGTCGAGGCGCTCGACACCGACGCACAGCTTGGCGTCGGCTGGAATCCCGAACCGCTCGCGGATTTGCGCGCGGCATTCCTCGACCGGCGGCAGGCTCTTCAGGAGCTGCACAGGCCATTCGATAGAGATCGGGTAGGCGTGGACCAAAGTCGTCTGGCCGCCATAGGACACCGCGGCATCCGCCCGTTCGATCCGGCTCTCCATGAAACGGTCGACGCTCTCGGTGAAGTTGTTGGCATGGAACTGGGTGTGGAAGCCGATGATCGAGCTGCCCAGCAGCCCATCCAGAATGCGCTCGCGCCACGGACAGATGCTGAACACTTCCGAATTCGGCCACGGGATGTGCCAGAAGGTGATGACAATCGCCTCGGGCAGGCGCTCGCGGATCATGCGCGGCAGCAGCGCGAAATGATAATCCTGGACCAGCACGATCGGCCTCTCGTTGCGCGCCTCGGCAACCACCGTTTCGGCGAATTTGCGGTTGACGGCCTCGTAGGCCGCCCAGTCCGACTCGCGGAAGATCGGTCGGGTAAAGGCTATATGGCAGAGCGGCCAAAGCCCTTCATTGGCGAAGCCGAGATAATAGCCCTGATATTCCTCGTCGGTCAGCCAGACCCGGCGCAGGGCATAAGATGGATTTTCGGGCGGCACCTGTACCCGGTCGTGGCGGTCGACGACCTGACGATCCGCGCTTCCGCCGCCATAGGCGATCCAAGTGCCGGCGCAGGCGCGCGTGATCGGCTCCAGTGCCGAGACCAGTCCGCTCGCCGGCACGACGAGCTCGACATCGCCGTTCTCGTCCTCATTGTGGATGTAGGGCTCGCGGTTGGAGACGACGATGACCTGTGCGTCCGGCAGATCCTCGGCAAGGATCTTGCGCAGCGTCTCCGGTGACCAGGTGACGAGGGCGGCGTCGACCGACTGCCCGTTCTTCTCGAATTCGCGCAACACCTTGCGTGCGGCTTCCGATGCGACGTCCTCGCCCGCACCGGGCGTGTTCACAGCCGTTGCATGCTGGTGACGGTGCCTGGTTATTGAGACGAAGATCGCGAGAGCGCTGAGTCCGAGACTAGCTAGGATAAGGACCCACAAGAGGTCGACGCCATACTGTGCCATTGATGCCAGGTTGCCTCCGGCTGTCCGCTATTTTGTTTTCGTTCTTGCCGGCTGCGGAGAGGTGTGCCGGTTCCGGTTTGCAAACGCATAGGGCGCTCGTCGGTTCCGACATTTTTCGACTGCCGGATGCATTTGCGGAACTCCGCTCTCGTAACGGTTTTCCGTCCGGAATTGCGCAATCGACCCGTCTAAGTCCGCACAATCAGCGGCACCAGGCCCTCATGCCGATCGGCGAGGAAGGCAACGACGCGGTCCCCGACACGCTGGAAGGTGAGGTCGATAGTCTTATCGCCGACGGACAGATGCCTGAGCGTGAGCGTGTCGATACCGATGGGCATCCGTGGGCGAGTGACGCGCAGCTCGCCTTTCCAGCCGTCGATTTCCAGACCGAGGCAGGCCTGCATCAGCATGAAGGTGGAGCCTGCCGACCAGGCCTGCGGCAGACAGGCGACAGGATAGGCGATCGGCGCCTCGCCTGGCGCCCGGGTGAAGCCGCAGAACAATTCCGGCAGCCGCATGTTGAAGTGCACGGCCGACTCGAACGTGCCGCTCATCAGCCGCACGACACTTTCGCGCTCGCCATAGCGCGACAGGCCGACACCGCAGAGCGCCGTGTCGTGCGGCCAGATCGAGCCGTTATGGTAGGACATTGGATTGAAGAAGATCGCGTCGTCTGCAAGCGTCCTCAGTCCCCAGCCGGAATGGAAGGAAGCCGACAGCAATTGATCGGCGACAATCTTGGCGCGCTCCGGCTGCGGCAGGCCGGCATAAAGCAGATGCCCCGCATTTGACGTTCGCACCTTGCAGGGCTCGCCTTCGCCGTCGATCGCGATGGCGTAGAAGTTTAGATCCTCGATCCAGAAGTCACGCTCGACGGCGATCCGCATTTCCTCGGCGCGGTTCTCCCAATGTTCGGCATCGGCAAACTCGCCGCGGCGGCGTGCGAGCGCGGCAAGGCCGCGATAAGCGGCAAAGACATAGCCTTGCACCTCAACCAGCGCGATCGGTCCTTTGGGCATGCGGCCGTCGGCATGGAAGACCGAGTCGACGCTGTCTTTCCAGCCCTGGTTGGCGAGGCCGGACTCCGCCGCGCGTTGGTAGGTGACGAAACCCGTTGCCCGGCTTGCCTCTTCCGTCCACTCGGCGGCCGCCTTGAGCGATGGCCAGAGCGTGTCGATGAAGGCCATGTCGCCGGTGCGGTCGGCATAGGCGCAGGCGAGATGAATGTAGAGCGGGGTCGTGTCGACGCCGCCATAATAGCGGCCGAAGGGAAGCTCGCGCAGCGCCGCCATTTCGCCCTTGCGCGTCTCATGCATGATCTTGCCTGGCTGGGAATCGATGAAGGGCGACGTTTCCGTCGCCTGATGTTCGGCAAGGAACGCCAGCACGCCGCGCGCGAGACCCGGATTGAGCCACAGCATCTGCAAGCCGGAGATCACGCCGTCGCGGCCGAAGGCCGTGGAGAACCACGGGATGCCGGCATAAGGATAAGGCCCGGTAGGAAGCTCGGTGGTAAGCAACGCGACATCCGCGCGGGCGCGCTCGACCCAATCGTTGAAGACGCGACCGGAGCTGTGGACGGTGGCGCCATGCCGGCGCTTGGCGCGCATGGCAAAACGCGCGCGTGCGGCAGCGGCCCGGAACCGGTCGCGATTGGGGGTTTCGGCAACTTCCGGTCCCACTTCGACATAAAGCACCTTGCTGCTGCGCTTAGTCACCGCGATCAGGAAGTCGGCACGACTGTCGCTCAGTTGGTCGGGAGCTTGCGAGAAGGAGATTGCCGAGAGGCGCGGCAGGCCGTCGAGACCGTCATAGCCGAGCATAACGGACGCCTTGTCGGTCTTCGCCAGATGGACCGTTCCACGTTTCGGCCGTGTCGAGCCGCGCACCTCGAACATGTCGCGGAAGTCGGCGGCGAAATGCAAGGAGATGGCGATGGTCGAATGCTCGCGGCTGTAGTTGGAAAGCGTGATGCGATCGAACAACCTGTCCTGCCAGATCAGCCTGACGCGCTCGATATGGATCGCGCCTTGCGGAATGTCGCGGCCGGCGGCGCTCTGAATCGGCAAGTTGGTCAGGTTGCTGGTGAAGAGAACATTGTCCTGGCTGAGCGAGGCGCCGAGCAGCGACATCGGCCTGCCGCCGATCGTCAGGCGGAACTCGGAAAGAACGCGGGTGTCGTCGCGAAAGAAACCGTCGCCGGCGCCCCTGATGTCACCATAGGCGTCGGTGACCGCGAAACAATCGCCCTGTTTGAGCGCGAACAGCCGGTGCGGCTCCCGCGGCGCCGTTTCGTCGAGCGAGGCAAGGGCTACGGCGGGATCGAGCTTGCGCTCGTCGAGCTGCGTCATTCGTCACCTCTTCGCTTGCCCCGCCCCAAGAGAATGCCGATCAGGAGGCTCTCGCCTCCTGGATGCCGATCAGGCGCATATAGGCGGCAAGATAGTCGCGCGCCATCCTGGTGGCTGAAAACCGCTTTTCGAAGACCACTCTCACCTGCCGTCGGTCAAGTCCGAGCAGGGCCGGCATCGCAGCGACCGCATCATCGACAGAGTCCACGACAAAGCCGGTCACGCCCTGGTCGATGAGCTCCGGCAGGGCGCCGCAGTTCCAGGCGATTACCGGCGTGCCGCAAGCCATCGCCTCGATCGGCGCTAGGCCGAACGGCTCCGGCCAGTCGATGGGAAACAGCAGGCCCGCGGCATTGCCGAGAAACTCGGCCTTCTCGTGTTCCGCGATCTCGCCGATATAGTCGACCCGGTCGCCGTCGATGAGCGCCTCGATCTCGTCGTGAAAATAGGCGCGATCGTCATCGCCGATCTTGGCCGCCAGCTTAAGCTTCAAACCGGAACGCCGGGCGATCTCGATCGCTCGATCCGGGCGCTTGTCGCGAGACAGCCGGCCCAGGAAAGCCAGATAGGGTTCCTCGGCCGAGGGATCGTAGGTGGGCTGATACGCATCGACCGGAATGCCGTGATGGATCGTCGCCAGCCAGTTGGCGTCGGGCAATCCGCGCTTCTGGCTGTGCGAGATGGAGATCATCGGAAAGCGCGGGAAGCGCTTGTAGGCCGGCGCCAGGTCGACATAGTCGAGCCGGCCATGCGGGGTCGTCACCGTTCGCCCCGCCATGTGTTCGAAGAATGGAAAATGCACGAAATGGCTGAGATGGAAGTGGATGACGTCGAACTCGTCCGCCCGCTCGCGCACCTGGCAAAGCATCGCCATATGCGCCGCAATCTCGGACTTTTTCGGCCGCGGATCGAGACGGATCGCCTGGTCGCGGCCGGGCACCAGCCGCGCCGAGGTCTCACTGTCGCCGCTGGCGAACAGGGTTACTTCGTGCCTGACTTCCACCAGCGCTTCGGTGAGATAGGACACGATCCGCTCGGTGCCGCCATATAGTTTCGGCGGCACGGATTCGTAGAGCGGCGCGACATGAGCGATGCGCATGGTTCCCTCAAACGGTTGATGGGAACCAAAATGCGTCAGCCGCCAGATCGTTCCTGCCCGATTGTCGCAGGCGAGGCCTCGAGCTTCGGCCAATCAACTCATCCAGTTGCCGCCGTCCACATTGAGCGTCTGCGCCACGACGTAGTCGGCCTCGCTCGATGCCAGGAAGACGGCCGCACCCCGGTAATCGTCGGGATCACCCATGCGCCCCGCCGGCACCGCCAGCCCGACCTGCCGCTTCTTCTCGCCGATCGGCAGGTTCTCGTAGCGCGCGAACAGGGCGTCGACCTGGTCCCACATCGGTGTGTCGACCACACCCGGCGCGATGCCGTTGACGTTGATGCCGTGCTTGATCAGCGCAAGGCCGGCCGATTGCGTGATGCTGATTACGGCGGCCTTGGTGGCGCAATAGACGGCGACCAGCGCCTCGCCGCGCCGACCCGCCTGCGAGGCCATGTTGATGATCTTCCCCTTGCGCCCCTGGGCGACCATACGCTTGGCCACCGCCTGCAGAGTGAACAACAGCCCTTTCACATTGACCGAGAATTGCAGGTCGAAGCTTTTCTCCGAAATCTCGAGAAGCGGCCCCATGTCGAAGACGGCGGCATTGTTGACCAGGATGTCGATCCCGCCATGCGTCCTCGTCACCGAAGCGACCATCGCCTCGATCGAGGCGAGGTCGCGCACGTCGAGTTGCAGAGCGGTAGCTTTGCCTTCGAGCTCGCGCGCAAGCGCTTCCGCCTTGCCTAGTGCCATATCGGCGATCACGACATGGGCGCCTTCGGCGGCGAAACCGCGCACGATGGCTGCGCCGATCCCTTGCGCGCCGCCGGTGACGACGGCGACCTTGTCCTTGAGTTTCATGGCAATTCTCCTGTCTCAGCGCCCTGGCTCAGCGCCATCTCAGCGTGTGGTATAGCCGCCGTCGATGACCAGCACCTCGCCGGTGACGTAGCTCGAGGCGGGAGAGCACAGGAAAAGTGCGGCCGCCGCAACTTCTTCCGGCTGGCCGACGCGGCCCATCGGCGTCATGCCGCGCCAGATCGGGAACCATTCCGGATTCTCGATGCCGCCGCGCGAAAGGTCCGTTTCGATATAGCCGGGCGCGACGGCGTTGACGCGAATGTTATCGACCGCCACCTCGCTGGCGAGGCTCTTGGTCATCATATGCACCGCCGCCTTGGAACTGTTGTAGGCAACCTGGTTCTGGGGAATGTTGGAGACGATGCCGGAAATCGAGCCGACATTGAGGATCGCGCCCCCTCCCCGGCGCCGCATCGGCGCCAGCGCCGCCCGGCAGCAGCGGAAGACGGCATCGACATTGATCGCCATCGTCTGCCGCCAGATGCCCTCCGGATAGTCGCCGCTGTCGCCATGGATGGCGATGCCGGCGCTGTTGACCAGGATGTCGAGGCGGCCGGCCTTGGCGAGCGTGTCGGCGACCAGCCTGTCCGGCGCTTTCTCGTCCAGCATCTCGGCGGCGTGAAAGTCGAAGGCGAGGCCCGCGAGTTCCTGCCGCGCATCATCCTTCATCGTCCGGCCCGCAACGACGACGCGTGCGCCGGCTTCGCCGAGCGCCTTCGCGATGGCGAGGCCGATGCCGCGCGTGCCGCCGGTCACCAGCGCGACCTTGTCGTCCAGTCGGAAGCGGTCGAAGATCATGGCGGCGGTTCCGTTCTGCGAGGGGCGAGGCGCTCAGATGTCCACGCTCTGCGGCAGGATGACCAGGTCGCGAATGGTGATGTTGCGCGGTCGCGTCAGCATGAACAGCACGGCGTCCGCCACTTCCTTCGCCTCCATCAGGCTGCCGGCGGCGAGCGCTTCTTCCATCTTGGCCTTTGGCCAGTCGCTGAGTAACGCCGTCACCACCGGACCGGGAGCGACCGCACCGACGCGAATGCCGTGCTTCAGCACCTGGCGCCGGACCGTATGGACGAACGCCTGCACGGCGAATTTCGAAGCGGTGTAGATCGGCTCCCAGACCACCGGAACG
This sequence comes from Mesorhizobium sp. WSM3868, assembly GCF_002294785.1. NCBI lineage: Bacteria > Pseudomonadati > Pseudomonadota > Alphaproteobacteria > Hyphomicrobiales > Phyllobacteriaceae > Mesorhizobium > Mesorhizobium sp. WSM3868. The sequence goes on from NZ_NSGB01000017.1 coordinate 79,688, forward strand.
AAGCCGGCCACCGAACTGGTGACGATGATGTCGCCGCTCTGCTTTTCGATCATGTGCGGCAGCACGGCGTGCACCGTGCGGAACACGGCGTTAACGTTGAGGTTGAGCATCCTATCCCACTGATCGGGGTCGCCCGATGCCACCTCCCCGCCGACATAGGCGCCGGCATTGGCATGGAAGATGTCGAGCTGGCCCGCTCTTTCGAGGATCTCGGGCATCATGCGGTTGACGCTCGCCGGATCGAGCAGGTCGGTGACGACGGCATAAGCATTGTCGCCGAGCTCCGCGACAAGTTCCTGAAGCCGGTCCTCGGCCCGGTCAACTAGGAAGACCTTTGCGCCGGCGGCGAGCATGGTGCGGGCGCATTCCAGCCCGATGCCCGAGGCAGCGCCAGTGATTGCGGCAACCTTGCCGGAAAGACTATCAGACATTGCGATCCTCTTCGATAAGCCGTCAGGCGCGGCCGTGTGAGACACGCGAGCGGCGGGCGAGAGAATCGACGATGACCGCGATCGCCAGCACGCAGCCGGTTATCATGTACCGGAGCGAGGATGACAGATCGAGCAGCGTCAGGCCGCTTGCGATGGATTGGATGACGATGATGCCGAGCAGCGCCGAATAGGCGCTGCCCCGGCCGCCGAACAGGCTGGTGCCGCCGATGACGGCCGCCGCGATGGCGTTGAGATTGACGTCGCCGGTGCCGGCCTGCTGGCTGGCGGTTGCCAGGCGTGCCGCCGAGAGCAGGCCGCCCGTCGCCGCCAGCGTGGCGCAGAGCGCGAAGGCGCTGGCGTAGATCAGCCGGACGTTGATGCCGGCGCGACGCGCCGCTTCGCGGTTGCCGCCGACAGCGGTCATCGAGCGGCCCCATTGGGTGCGCTTCAGCGCATAGTTCATCGCCACGACCAGGCCGACGAACAACGCGAACATCCAGGGCACGCCGCGCGACAGATTGAGGTAGTAAGCCACCAGTTCGAGCGCGACCGTGATCGCGACGGCCTGGAGCAGCAGCCCGCCGAGCGAACGCGATGACAGGCCGGCGGCCTGGCGGCGTTGCGCGTTGCGATAGCCGAGAGCCAGGGCAAGCACGCCGGGCACGACGGCCAAAGTGTGCGACACCCAGTGCGGCATCACGAGGAGCTGTCCGAAATTCACCAGCGGCGAATCGTAAGGCAGGTTGATCGAGCCCGTCGGGCCGAGGATGTAGAGCTGCAATCCCAGGAAGGCGAGCAGGCCCGACAGCGTCGAGACGAAGCTTGGCATGCCGAGCCTGTTGAGCAGCAGCGCGTAGACGCAGCCGGTCACGAACCCGACCGCCATCGCCGCCAGCATGGCAAGCGCGACCGGCCAGCCCCACTGCACCCACAGCACGCCGAGCAGCGCGGAGGCCAGGCCGCTGACGGACCCGACGGACAGGTCGATCTCGCCCACCATCAGCACGCAGACGATGCCGAGTGAGATGATGCCGACCGTCGAGCAGTCGAACAAAAGATTGACCAGATTGTTCGGCGACAGGAATACCGGGTTGAGCGTCTGGAAGATGGTGCAGATCAGAACCAGCCCGACAACCACGGGCAGCGAGCCGAGATCGCCGGAGCGGACGCGGTCGAGGAAGCCCCTGATGGCGCCCTTCGCGCCGCTGCGATCCTTCAGCCGTTCGTCGCTGCGATCGAGCAGCGCGCCGGGATTGCGGTCGGACGCCGTGGTCATGGCTGTTCTCCTTGCGCCTTCTCGGCCGTGCGCCTGCCGCGCCGCGAGACCGCATTGTCGTCGGCGCCGGTGATCGCGGTGACCAGCTCCTGATTGGAGGCGCCGGGCAGGAAGATGCCGTTGTTGCGGCCGAGCCGCAGCACCACGATGCGGTCGGCCACGGCGCGCACGTCCTCCATGTTGTGACTGATCATGACGACGCCCAGCCCGCGATCCCGCACGCGCTCAATGAGGTTCAGCACTTCGGCGGTCTGCGCGACGCCGAGTGCGGCGGTGGGCTCGTCGAGGAGGATCACGCGCGGCTCCATCAGCAGCGAGCGGGCGATCGCCACCGTCTGCCGCTGCCCGCCCGACAGCGATGCCACCGGCTCGCGCACGCTGGGAATCCGTGCCGAGAGCTCGTTGAGCAGCGTCCAGGCGCGGACCTCCATCGAGACCTCGTCGAGGCGAAGCGGATGAAGCTCGCGGCCGAGAAAGATGTTGGCCACGACGTCGAGGTTTTCGCAGAGCGCGAGATCCTGGAAGACGGTGGCGATGCCGAGCTTCAGCGCCGCGGCGGGATTGGCAAGCGTCACCGGCTGGCCGTCGAAAGTGATCGAGCCCGAGCTCGGCATATGCGCGCCGGCCAGGATTTTCACCAGCGTCGACTTGCCGGCGCCGTTGTCGCCGACCAGGGCTACGATTTCCCCGGCATTGATGTCGAGATCGACGTCGGTGAGAGCCGACACCGCGCCGAAATTCTTCGAGATGCCGCGCAGGCTAAGCACCGGCGGACGGCTCGTCGTGGGCGGTGCGTCGGGTATTGCCATTGCGTGTCTCTCTTCCCGCGTTTTGGTCGATCTGTCCGGCCGCCAAGAGGGAGCGGCCGGACACACCCGGCTTCTCAGCCCTGACGGGCCAGCCGAGCATATCGCAGGCGACGCGGCTGCGCCGCATCGCTTTGGGAGACGATGCGGCTTCAGCCGCATCGCTCCTTATTGAATGCCGAGCTTCTTGCAGCCTTCGGCGTAGCGGTCGGTGCAGAGCTGGGCTGCGGTCTGGATCTTCTTGTCGATGATTTCGGCCTTCAAATTCTCCTGCGTCACCACCGCCGGCACGAAGAGTTGCGAGGGCGTATCGTACAGCGTTGTCTCGGCTTTCGGCGTTTCGCCCTTGAGAAGCTGCACAGCAACGTTTGCCGCCGCCGCGGCGACGATTTCGCTCGGCTTGGAGATAGTGTTGTACTGGTCGCCGGCAATGATGAGCTGCAAGGCGGCGATCGTCGCGTCGTTGCCCGTCACCGGCGGCACCGGATCGACGCCGGCTGCCTTGAAGGCGGCAATGGCGCCGCCGCCCGTGCCGTCATTGGCGGCGACCACGCCGACGATCTTGTTGCCGAAGCGCGAGATCTGTCCCGCCGCCCATTGCTGGGCATTCGAAGGCGCCCAGTTCGGCGTGTCAAACTCGGCGAGCGTCTTGTAGCTGCCGGTCTTGAGACCCTCATGGATGCCGTCCTTGATCAGGCCCGCCGCGGCGTCGGTCGGCGAGCCGTTGATCTGCAGCACGCCGACATCGCCATCGCTCGACACCCCCTTGGCCTTGAGATGCTCGACCAGCGAGGCGGCAATCGCCTTGCCGATGGCCTTGTTGTCGAACGACACATAGAAATCGGCCTTCGCCGTGGGGATCGGACGGTCATAGGCGATCACCTTGACGCCCTGAGCCTGCGCATTGTGCACCAGCGAGGCCGCCGCCGCCGAATCGACCGGGTCGAGCACGACAACCTTCGCGCCCTGGGTGATGACGGAGTTGAACTGCTGCTGCTGCTTGGTGACGTCGGCGTCGGCATTGAGATAGAGCACCTTGCAGCTGTCGCAAAGCTTCTTCATTTCAGCGACGAAGCCCGGATGATCATGCTCTTCGTAACGCGTCGAGCCCTGGTCGGGCATCAGGAACGCGACCGTGGAGCCGGCGATATCCTGCGCATTGGCAAAAGTCGCCCCAAGAGCGAGGCTCGAGACGGCCATCGCGGCTGCTGTCAATCTGGACACGTATCTGGACATAAGGTCTTCTCCAATTCCCATTGTGTGATCTAAACGGACTTCGACATCGAGCCGCGGATGCTGCTCGCGCGCCCGATTGGAAGTCCAGTGAACTCGTGCAGCAGCCTCACGGCTTCCTCCCGCTGGCATGACACGAGGAAATACTCGTCCATCGCTGGTTCGCTTGCGCGACCCACCGCTTCGTCCTGGTTCTTGTCTAAGGCTTGTTTCTCCTCCCGAACTCCTTTCTATGCGGCGCGCGCGGCCGCGAAATTATCCGCAACCAATCTCCTGAACTGCGAAGGCGGCATGCCCTTCTCGGCCAGGAATTGGCGATTGAAGTTCGACAGATTGTTGAAGCCGACCTCGAAGCAGATGTCCGAGATCTGAGCCTCTTCGTCGCTCATCAGGATCTGGCAGGCGAGATTGATGCGCAGCCGCTTGATGTACTGCAGCAGCGACATGCCGGTATGCTTGCGAAACGAGCGCGAGAAGGCGCTCGGCGTCTGTCCCGCGATTGCCGCCAGATCGCCTTCGTTGAATTGCTGGGTCAGGTTCTCGCGGATATAGGCGAGCGCCTGGTTCATGCCCGCAGACATGTATCCGGACGGGTCCGGCAGATAGTTCTCGCTGGCGAGCACGCGCGGCGTAGTTTCGCGGCTCAGCGCCTCCATGATCGACATGAACAGGCTGATCCTGTGAACGCCGTAAGCATGTGTGATCTCCGCCAGCAACGGCATGACCGCCCTGCTCACACTGGCGCTGAACAGGACGCCGCGCCGCGCGAGCTCGAGCAGTGGCGAGACCGCGCCAAGCTCGGGAAAAGTGGCGATCGCGCCGCCGATGAATTCCTCGCTGAACTGGACCAGCCTGCAGCGCAGCGGAACTGACTGACCTTCCGGAACCTCGCTGATCCAGTTGTGCGGCAGGTTCGGACCGGTGAGAACGAGGTTGCCGACCTCGAACTCGCCGATGAAGTCGCCGACGAAATAGCGGCCCTTGGTCGCCACGATCTGGTGCAGTTCGTATTCCGGATGAAAATGCCAGCGCACCGTATGGTAGGGATAGCCATGCCACCTCACCGCGAACGACTCGCCAGGCCTTATCTGTATGACTTCCAGATCGGGTCCCATCGATTCCTCCCGCAGGCTGTGCCAGCCTTCGAACCGCGGCCGTTTGTTCCGGCTCATCTAGGGTCAGGATAGCGGCGGCCAAGGATGTCCGCCACCTCGCCACGCCGCGCCTACTGATACGTTTTTGACCTTTTTGGCCCAGCGAAAAACCTCCCTTCGAAAATTAGAAGCTTCGAATATCGGCGACTGGCCCGCGGCCTTTGGGCGTGGGAAAGTCGCCGCGGACCACGCTATCGCATTGCACAATTCCGGCCGGGCTGCACAATAGGAAGCATGTCCGCTGGTTCGTTGACCATCCTTGTTATCGACGAGAACCGCATCCGCGCCTCGATCATCGAGGCCGGATTGCGGGACGCCGGCCATCGCCATGTCACCGTTGTTCATGACGTGGCCGGCATTGCCAAGCGCATCGCCGAGATCGAGCCGGATGTCATCGTCATCGATCTCGAAAACCCCAACCGCGACATGCTTGAGAACATGTTCCAGCTTTCGCGAGCAGTGAAACGGCCGATCGCTATGTTCGTCGACCGCTCCGACCGGGCCTCGATCGAGGCGGCGGTCGAAGCCGGCGTGTCCGCCTATGTGGTCGACGGGCTGAAGAAGGAGCGCATCAAGCCGATTCTCGACATGACGATCAGCCGCTTCAACGCCTTCTCGCGCATGGCGCGCGAACTGGAGGAGGCGCGCAGCGAGCTCGAGAACCGCAAGGTCGTCGATCGCGCCAAAGGCATATTGATGAAATCGCGCGGCTTGAGCGAGGAGGCCGCCTACGCGCTTCTGCGCAAGACCGCCATGAACCAGAACCGCAAGATCGCCGACATCGCCCAGAGCCTGGTGACGGCGGCGGGATTGCTGGGACCGCTGGAGGGCGAATGAGCAAGACTGCGGCGCACGAGATCACCGCCGGCTTCATGCCGCTCTTCGACAGCGCCGTCCTTGTAGCGGCCGGCGAGATGGGCTTTGCCGCCCGCGAAGGCATCGAGCTCAAGCTGCATCGCGAGACCTCGTGGGCCAACATCCGAGACCGCATCGCCATCGGCCATTTCGATGTGGCACATATGCTCGGGCCGATGCCGCTCGCCTGCAGCCTCGGCCTCACGCCGCTTGCCTCGGAGACCATAGTGCCCTTCTCGCTCGGGCTTGGCGGCAACTGCGTCACCGTCTCCAATGCGGTGTGGCAAGGCATGGCGGCGCACGGGGCCGCGCCCGACCTCGATCCGGGACGCGCTGGCACGGCGCTTGGCGCTCTGATCCGCGAGCGGGCGGCCGCCGGCCGCGAGCCTTTGCGTTTCGCCGTCGTCCATCCGCATTCCGGGCATAATTACGAGCTGCGCTACTGGCTCGCCGCCTGCAGCATCGATCCCGACCGCGATGTCGAGATCGTCATCGTGCCGCCGCCCTTCATGGCCGATGCGCTCTCCGCCGGCCGCATCGACGGCTATTGCGTCGGAGAGCCCTGGAACAGTGCCGCCGTCGCCGCCGGCACCGGCCGCATCGTCACCGTCAAGGCGCTGCTGTGGCGCAACAGCCCGGAAAAGGTGATCGGCGCGCGCAGAAGCTGGGCCGAGGAAAACCCCGACGCGCTGGCGGCGCTGCTGAGAGCGCTGCATCACTCCGCGCGCTGGTGCCAGGATCCGGTGAACCGCGGCGCGCTGGCCGCGCTGATGGCCAAGCCTGCGTTCCTCGGGCAGCCGGAGGCGATCCAGATGCCGGCACTCACCGGGCGACTTCAGCTCGGCGGCGGCCCGGAGCGCAGCGTTGAGGCTTTCTTCCTGCCCTTCGACAAGGCGGCGAACTTTCCCTGGAAGAGCCATGCGCTCTGGTTCTACACGCAGATGGTGCGCTGGGGACAATTGCCGCATACGCCGCAAAACCTGGCGATCGCCCGCGACTGCTACCGGCCCGATCTCTACCGCTCGGCGCTGAAGCCGCTCGGCGTGGCCCTGCCCGGCGCCAACGCCAAAGTGGAAGGCGCGCTGAAGACCGCGACGCCGGTCGGCTCGGCCGGGGCGAGCCTTGTGCTCGGCCCGGACGGATTCTTCGACGGCCAGATCTTCGATCCCGATCGGATCGATGCTTACATCGCGGCCCAGAATCGCGACTGATCATTTGCGCGCCATTCTTGTGCATTGCACAAAATTTGTGCGCCCTGCCCGCTCCGTTGATCAACGTTTGACCGTGTCTCGGCTCGGCCGGGCCGGTGCCTGAAGCGCCTACCGCTTTGATTTTTCTGGAAATCCGTCTTCCACGCAAAACTGGCACGCTTCGTGCTTTAAGATAATCGCGCCCCTCGCGGGCAATAGAACAGGCGTCCAATGGCGGGCGCCACAGGCAAAGCTGCCGCTCAGGTCGACGCGCGATCCCGGATGTACGGACGCGACAGGCCTGGTCGGCAGCTTTTTTGTTTTGGACCGAAACGCAATCGAAGGCTCCCAGGCGGCGCCGAACGGAGACGACGATGACGAAACGGATCGGAATTGGCGCTTCCCTGAAGGATTTCACCCGCCGCGATTTCCTGGCGAGCAGCATCCTGACGGCGGTGCTGTTCGCCGCCGCGCTTCTGCTGTTTCCCACCAATCACGACAGAGAGGCCAAGGGTCCGCAAGTGACCGCGCAGGTCCCAGCCTCGGCGCGCTGACCGATGCCGAGCCTTTGATCAACACAACACGCGGTGCCTCCCACGCCGCAAACGGAGCCGACCATGACCGCAAACCTCCAAGCCGCGCCCAGTCAGGACAGTAGCTCCCGGCAGGCGCTCCTCATGTCCACCATCGCCTTCACCGTCTGCTTCGCGGTGTGGACGATCTTCTCCATCATCGGCGTGCGTATAAAGCAGGAGCTCGGGCTGAACGAGACCGAGTTCGGATTGCTGGTCGGCACGCCGATCCTCACCGGCTCGCTCGTGCGCATGGTGCTCGGCGTCTGGACCGACCGCTACGGCGGCAGGCTGGTTTACACCATGACCATGCTCGCGGCCGCGGTCGCGACCTTCCTGCTCGCCTTTGCACATACCTATGAGCAGATGCTGGTGGCGGCGCTCGGCGTCGGGCTTGCCGGCGGCTCCTTCGCGGTCGGCGTCGCCTATGTCTCGCGCTTTTTCCCCGCGCGCAAACAAGGCACGGCTCTCGGCATCTTCGGCGTTGGCAATGTCGGCGCCGCGGTCACCAAGTTCCTGGCGCCGCTCGTGCTGATTGCCTGGGGCTGGCAGTCGGTCGCGCTGATCTGGGCCGCGGCGCTGGTTGTCATGGCCGGCGTGTTCTGGTTCACGACCAGCGACGATCCGGTCATCCGCGAGCGCCGCGCCGGTAAGGCAGTACCGGCGAGAAGCTTCTGGCAGGAATTCGCGCCGCTGAAGAACCTGCAGGTCTGGCGCTTCGCCTTCTACTACTTTTTTTCCTTCGGTGCGTTCGTGGCGCTGTCGCTCTGGCTGCCGCGCTATCTGATCGGCGTCTATGGCTTCGGCATCGCCACCGCCGGCATGATCGGGGCCGCCTACTCGATCCCCGCAAGCATTTTCCGCGCTTATGGCGGCGTGCTTTCCGACCGCATCGGCGCCCGTACCGTGCTCTATTGGACCTTCACCGTCTGTGCCGTCGCGACCCTCGTTCTGTCTCTCCCCTCGGCAGATTACGTCGTGCGCGGCATCAGCGGGCCGATCCCGTTCCATGTCGAGATCGGCCCGCTCGCCTTCATCGCCGTCGCCTGCGTGCTCGGCTTCTTCATGAGCCTCGGCAAGGCCGCCGTCTACAAGCACATCCCCGTCTACTACCCGCAGAGCGTCGGCGCGGTCGGCGGGGTGGTGGGCATGATTGGCGGCCTCGGCGGCTTCATCCTGCCGATCGCCTTCGGCGCGCTGAACGACCTCACCGGCGTCTGGTCGAGCTGCTTCATGCTGCTCTTCGTCATCGTGGTCTCGTGCCTTCTCTGGATGCACGCCACCATCCGCCGGATGGAGCGCGCGGCCGCCGTAAAGCCCGCGCCCCTCACCTACGCCGCCGAATAGATCGGAGCTGACCGGACATGAGCGAGAAACTCGTCATCATCGGCAACGGCATGGCCCCCGGCAGGATGCTCGAGCACCTGCTGGAAGCCGCACCCGACCGCTACGCCGTCACCATCTTCAACGCCGAGCCGCGCGTGAATTACGACCGCATCATGCTGTCGCCGGTGCTTTCGGGCGAGAAGGAGTTCGAGGAAATCGTCATCCATGGCGACGGCTGGTACATCAAGCACGGCATCACCCTCTACAAGGGCCACAGGATCGTCGCTATCGACCGCGACGCGAGGGCCGTCACCTCGGACCACGGCGTGACCGAAGGCTACGACAGGCTGATCATCGCCACCGGCTCGGTGCCGTTCATCATCCCGGTGCCGGGCAAGGACTTGCCGGGCGTGCTCAGCTACCGCGATCTCGACGACGTCAACGCCATGCTGCTTGCCGCGCAGTCGCGCGCCAAGGCGATCGTCATCGGCGGCGGCTTGCTCGGCCTTGAAGCGGCGGCCGGGCTTAAAGAGCGCGGCATGGACGTGACCGTCCTGCACGTCATGCCGACACTGATGGAGCGCCAGCTCGATCCGGCTGCCGGCTACCTGCTGCAGAAGGCCGTCGAGGCGCGCGGCATCAAGGTCATGACCAAGGCCAACACCAAGGCCATTGTCGGCAATGGCAAGGTCGAGGGCGTCGAACTCATGGACGGCACGATCATTCCGGCGACGCTGGTCGTGATGGCGGTCGGCATCCGCCCGAATATCGCGCTGGCCAAGGACGCAGGGCTGGAGGTCAATCGCGGCATCGTCGTCGACGACCGCATGCAGACATCCGATCCGGCGATCATGGCGCTCGGCGAATGCGCCGAGGTCGGCGGCCATGTCTACGGGTTGGTCGCGCCCCTCTACGAGATGGCCCGCGTGGCGGCAGCCGGGCTGGCGAACGGCGAGGACAGGCGCTTCGTCCATTCCGACACGCCGACCAAGCTCAAGGTCACTGGCATCGACCTTTATTCGCTCGGCGACTTTGCCGACGGCGACGACCGCGAGGAGATCATCCTGCGCGACGCATCGGCCGGTATCTACAAGCGGGTCGTGCTGCAGGACAACCGCATCATCGGCACGGTGCTGTTCGGCGAGACCGGCGACGGCGCCTGGTTCAACGATTTGAAGAAGAAGGCGACCGACATCTCGGAGATACGCGACACGCTGATCTTCGGCCAGGCATTCCAGGGAGGCGCTTCCTCGGACCCTTTGGCGGCCGTTGCGGCACTCGCGGATGATGCGGAAATCTGCGGCTGCAACGGCGTCTGCAAGGGCAAGATCACCGGCGCGATCACCGGCAAAGGGCTGACCGGGCTCGACGACGTGCGCGCGCACACCAAGGCCTCGGCCTCGTGCGGCTCGTGCACGGGTCTCGTCGAACAACTCCTGAAACTCACGCTGGGCGAGGCCTACAATCCGGCGGCCGTGCAGCCCATGTGCGGCTGCACGAGCCTCGGTCATGACGACGTGCGGCGCCTGATCAAGGCGAAGGGGTTGAAAACGATACCGGCCATCATGCAGGAGCTCGACTGGAAGACCTCCTGCGGCTGCGCGAAGTGCCGGCCCGCGCTCAACTACTATCTGGTCTGCGATTGGCCGGACCAATATGCCGACGACTATCAGTCGCGCTTCATCAACGAGCGTGTGCACGCCAACATCCAGAAGGACGGCACCTATTCGGTCGTGCCGCGCATGTGGGGCGGCGTCACCAGCGCCGGTGAATTGCGCGCCATCGCCGACGTGGTCGACAAGTTCGGCATCCCGACGGTGAAGGTGACCGGCGGCCAGCGCATCGACATGCTTGGCATCCGCAAGGAGGACCTGCCTGCGGTGTGGGCCGATCTCGGCAAGGCCGGCTTCGTCTCGGGTCATGCCTATGCCAAGGGCCTGCGCACGGTCAAGACCTGCGTCGGCTCCGACTGGTGCCGTTTCGGCACCCAGGATTCGACGGGGCTGGGCATCCGCATCGAGAAGTTCATGTGGGGCTCCTGGACCCCGGCCAAGGTGAAGATGGCGGTCTCGGGATGCCCGCGCAATTGCGCGGAAGCGACCTGCAAGGATGTCGGCGTGGTCTGCGTCGATTCTGGCTACGAGATCCACTTCGCTGGCGCCGCCGGCCTCGACATCAAGGGCACCGAAGTGCTCGGCCTGGTGAAGACCGAGGACGAAGCGCTGGAGGTGATCGTGGCGCTTGTCCAGATGTATCGCGAGCAGGCCCGCTACCTCGAGCGCATCTACAAATGGGCCAAGCGCGTCGGTACCGCCGAGATCAAAAAGCAGATCCTGGATGACGTGGAGAAGCGCCGCGCTTATTTCGAGCGCTTCGTCTTTTCGCAGAAATTCGCGCAGGTCGACCCGTGGTCCGAACGCGTCTCCGGCAAGGACAAGCACGAGTTCCGGCCGCTGGCCTCGGTCGGGTTCGCCGAGGCGGCCGAGTGATGGAGAAGTTCGCGCCATCCTGGACGCTCGCCTATCAAGCAAACACGGGAGTGTCCCAATGAACTGGATCGCAATCGGCTCCGTTTCCGACGTCCCTCGCCGCGGCGCGCGTTGCGTGGCCACCCCGCAAGGCAAGATCGCTGTTTTCCGCACCGCGGATGACAAGGTCTTCGCCATCGAAGACCATTGCCCGCACAAAGGCGGGCCGCTCAGCCAGGGCATCGTCCATGGCGCGGCGGTGACCTGCCCGCTGCACAATTGGGTGATCTCGCTGGAGACCGGCAAGGCGCTCGGCGCCGACGAAGGCTCGGTTAGGACGATCCCGGTCAGGATCGAAGGCGAACGGCTGTTCATTGCGCTCGAACCGTTGGCCTCGAAAGCGGCCTGAGCCATGGAAGAAGCACGCGAGGTGAGGACCACCTGCCCCTATTGTGGGGTGGGGTGCGGCGTGGTGGCCGAGATCGCCGCGGGTGGCAAGGCAACCGTCCGCGGCGATCCCGAGCACCCGGCCAATTTCGGCCGCCTTTGCTCTAAGGGTGCCGCGCTTGCCGAGACGCTCGGCCTCGATGGCCGCTTGCTTCAGCCGGAAATCCAAGGCAGGCAGACGAGTTGGGACGAAGCGCTCGACCTCGTCGCCGCGAAATTCTCGGACGCGATTGCCGAGCATGGGCCGGACTCGGTCGCCTTCTATGTCTCCGGCCAGTTGCTTACCGAAGATTACTACGTCGCCAACAAGCTGATGAAAGGCTTCATCGGCTCGGGCAATATCGATACCAATTCGCGGCTGTGCATGGCGTCGTCGGTCGCCGGCCACCGCCGCGCTTTCGGCGAGGACATCGTTCCCGGTGTCTATGAGGATTTCGAGCACGCCGATCTGATCGTGCTCACCGGCTCCAACACCGCATGGTGCCACCCCGTGCTCTACCAGCGCATGCTCGCGGCGCAGCGCGAACGCGGAACCAGGATCGTCGTCATCGATCCGCGCCGCACCGCCACGGCCGACGAATGCGACCTGCACCTGGCGCTTGATCCGGGCACGGACGTGCTCTTGTTCAACGGCCTTCTGGCGCATCTCGTCCAGAGCGGAAAGATCGACGCGGATTTCATCCGCACCAGCACATCGGGCTTCGAAGCCGCTGCCGCGCTGGCCGGTGCCGATGCGCCGTCGGTCGCGCGCGTCGCAAAAGGCTGCGGGCTGGTGGCCACGGATGTCCAGGCCTTTTATGAGATCTTCGCCGGCACCGAACGGACGGTCACCGTCTACAGCCAGGGCGTCAACCAGTCGGCCCATGGAACCGACAAGGTCAGCGCCATCCTCAACTGCCACCTCGCCACCGGCCGCATTGGCAAGCCAGGCATGGGGCCGTTCTCGGTCACGGGCCAGCCGAACGCCATGGGCGGCCGCGAGGTGGGGGGCCTCGCCAACCAACTTGCCGCGCACATGGACTTCGCGGATCAGGCCGCTGTCGAGCGGGTCTCCCGCTTCTGGAAGGCGCCCGGAATCGCGCGACGCGGCGGGCTGAAGGCCGTGGACATGTTCCAGGCGGTTGCCGACGGCCGCATCAAGGCGCTGTGGATCATGGGCACTAATCCCGCGGTGAGCATGCCGGACGCGTCGCGCGTGCGCGCCGCCCTGTCCAAATGCGATTTCGTCGCGGTTTCGGATGTGACCCGCACCGACACCACGCGCTATGCCGACGTGCTGCTGCCCGCCGCTGCCTGGGGCGAGAAGGACGGCACGGTCACAAATTCGGAACGGCGCCTCTCGCGTCAGCGGCCGTTCGTGCCGTCGCCGGGCGAAGTGAAAGCCGATTGGCGCATCATCTGCGAGGTCGCCGCGCGCATGGGCTTCGGCGATGCTTTTGCCTACCAGACGCCGGCGGAAATCTTCCGCGAGCATGCCGCGCTCTCGGCTTTCGAGAACAATGGGGGGCGCTTGTTCGATCTGGGCGGCCTGACGGACCTCAGCGATGCGGGCTATGCCGGCTTCGCGCCGCGCCACTGGCCGGCACCAGAATCGCGCGAGTACCAGACGAGATTGTTTGCGGACGGTCGTTTCCCGACACCGGACGGCCGTGCGCGTTTCGTGCCGGTGCGGCAGGAGGCGACGGCGTTTACAGTCGATGCGGACTATCCGCTTGCGCTGAACACGGGCCGGTTGCGCGACCAATGGCACACCATGACGCGTACCGGCACCGTGCCGCGCCTGATGGCCAACGCGCCGGAACCGGCGGTCGACCTCAATCCGGCGGATGCGGCCGCGCACCAGCTCAAGGATGGTGACCTTGCCCATCTGTCGACGCGCTTCGGTTTCGTGCGCGCGAGAGTACGTGTGACCAACGCGCAGCGGGGCGGCCATGCCTTCATGCCCATGCATTGGAGCGGCCAGTTCGCGGCCAGGGCCGCCACCGGCCTGCTGTCCTCGCCTGTCACCGACCCGCATTCCGGCCAGCCGGAACTGAAGCATGTCCCAGTCAGAATCGTGCGCGAAAACACTGGATGGGCCGGTGTGCTCATCACGCGGCGCGACCTCAGGCCGACCGGTTTCGTCCACTGGAGCCGCTACGCGGTCGAAGGCGGCTGGGTCTACGAACTGACCGGGACCGAGCCGCCGGACCAGGGCATTCTTCTGGCGCGCAAGCTGCTCGGCGTTCAACGGCAGGATCAACTGCTCGAATACACCGATCGCCGCGGGCTCGCCTATCGCGCCGCTGCGATCGACGAAGGCGGCGCCATGGCTGAGGCCGTGCTGGTCGCCGCTCCAGACCAGTTGCCGACGCGGGACTGGCTGGTCTCGCTGCTGGCCACCCGCCAGCCGCTGTCGCCAGCCGATCGCCATGCGCTTCTTTCCGGGCGTTCGCCAGCGCCGATGCCCGCCATCGGGCGGGTCGTGTGCTCATGCTTCCACATCGGCGTCAACCAGCTCGCTTCGGCGGTCGCTGCGGGTTGCGACAGTCTGGAGGCGATCGGCTCGACGCTGCGCGCCGGCACCAACTGCGGTTCGTGCCGCTCGGAGATAAGGGCGATCATCGACGCCCGGCACGTTCAGGCCGCCGAGTGAAATTCTCCCGAACCGTTCAGATCACCGCTTCTTCCAGGAATGGTTCATTGCGCGGGATGCGCTCGTAACAGAACGGTGAAAGGTCCAGCGTCTCGAAGGCGCCGTGCACGATGAGCTCCGACACCGCCCGGCCGACCGCCGGCGACTGCTGCAGGCCGTGCCCTGAGAAGCCGTTGGCGAACATGAAGTTCTTCACCTCCGGGTGAAAGCCGACGATGCCGTTGTGGTCGAGCATGTTGTATTCGTAGTGGCCGGTCCAACTGGTCTGGACCTTGAGCGCGTCGAAGGCCGGAATGCGGTGCCACAGCGCCGGCCAGATATAGTCGTCGAACTCCTCGAAATGCATTTCGAAATCGTCGTAATCGGCCGGCCCGTCGCCCTGCGGCGTGTTGCCGGTGAGGAAGAGCTCGCCTTCCGGGCGCACGAAAGTGCCGGAAAGGTCGATGACGTTGGGCATTCGCCCAGGGATCGGGTTGGCGCTGGCGAAGACGAAGCTGTAGCGCTTGTACGGGGCTACCGGGATGGAAAGGCCGGCCATGGCAGCGACCTGCTGCGCTCGCGGGCCGGCGGCGTTGACCAGGGTTCCGCAAGCGACTGTCTCGCCGGTCGCCAGCCGAGCGGAGACAACCCGCCCATCGACGACATCCAGTCCGGTCACGGCATTGTCGATGTACTCGACCCCGCTGGCGCGGGCGGCGCGGCGGAAGCCGTTCAACATGCCCATGGAATCGAACCAGCCCTCTTCGCGCGCACCCCACGAACCGCCGCCGAGGTCGTCGACATTCAGCCAGGGGAAGCGTTCCTTCAGCGGACCCGGCTCAAGGAAGACGGTGTGGGCGCCGAGGCTGCGCTGCAGCTCGACCCGCTCCTTGGCCGCCTCCACGCCTTCCGGCGAGCAGCAATAGAGATATCCGTGCTCCTTGAAGCCGAGATCGGGCGCCGGCTCGTTCGTGTAGAAGGGCGCCATCCGCTCCTGGAAACCGCGGATGATCTCGATGCCGAACTGGCTGATCTTCACATTGATCGGATTGGAGTATTGCTGGCGGATGGCGCTGGTGGAGAGCGCCGTCGAGGAGAATTCGTAGCTGGAGTCGCGCTCGACCACGAGGATCGAGGCGCCACTGCCCAGCGCCTGGCTCAGCCAGTAAGCCGTCGAAGAGCCGATGACGGCACCGCCGACGATGACGATGTCGTAGGCGTAGCGCGAGGGTGCTTTGTAAGGGGGGATCGCCACGGCCGTCTCCCGAGTCTAGCGGTTGAAGGACGCAATCAGGGCGTCCGAGCCCCGCGCCAACAGGCCGAGGTCGGAACCGACGGCAACCATGGTGAAGCCTTCGGCGAGATAGCGGTCGGCATCGGCCTTCACGGGAGCCAAAATCCCGCTCGCCTTGCCTGTCGCGGCCGTGGCCGTGCGCACGGAAGCGATCGCCTCCTGCACATGCGCAGCGCCGGGATTGCCCATCGCGCCCATATTCATGGAAAGATCGCCGGGCCCGACAAACAGAACGTCCACGCCATCCACCGCTGCGATCTCAGCCGCATTGGCGACGCCGGCCGCGTCCTCGATCTGCACCGCCAACAACTGCTGCTCGCGCGCTTTCGCATGATACCCGGCGATACGGCCGAAGGCGTTGGCGCGATGGCCGACCGAGAAGCCGCGGAAGCCGCCCGGAGCATAGGTCATCGCCGCGACGATTTTGCGCGCCTGCTCCGGCGTGCGCACATTCGGAATCATCAGGCTGCGGGCACCGACATCCAGGGCCTGCTTCATCAGGTTGGGATCGTCGGACGGCAGGCGCACCACCGCCTCGCACGGAAATGCCGCCGCGACCTGAAGCTGCGCCATGATGCTGCGCAGATCGTTGGGGCTGTGCTCGCCGTCGATCAGCAGCCAGCCCGCTCCGGAACCAGCCACCACTTCTGTGGTCAGCGCTGAAGCCAGCGAGCACCAGATGCCGATATGAGGCCGGCCGGCCTTAACGGCCGCCTTCAGCGAATTGACGCGCTCTTGCATTTGCGATCGGTCTCCAGTGGAAGAGGCATTGAAATTTGTATGATGTCCTATATCATACGCCTCCATTGAGCTGCAAGACGCTCTGGCGAGCACGGGAGTTGCGCATGAAAATCGGTTTCATCGGACTTGGCGTCATGGGCGCGCCCATGGCGCGGCATCTTGCCGATGCCGGGCACGAGATCGTCACGGTGCTCAATCGCTCTCCTCTGCCTGCCGATCTGAAAGCGTCGGTGCTGGCTTCCCCGGCGGAAGTGGCGCGGGTTTGCGAAATCATCATCACCATGCTGCCCGATACGCCCGACGTGGAGCGCGTCCTGCTCGGGCCGGGTGGCGTGCTCGAAGGGATTTCAGCCGGCAAGCTGGTCATCGACATGAGCTCGATCAGCCCGATCGCCACCGCGCAATTCGCGGCGAAGTTCAGGGAAGCGGGAGGCGGCTTCCTCGACGCACCCGTCTCCGGCGGCGAGGTCGGCGCAAAAGCGGCGAGTCTCACCATCATGGTCGGCGGGCCGGCTGCCGAATTCGAGCGCGCGCTGCCCATCTTCGAAAAGCTCGGCAAGAATATCACCCTGATCGGCGAGAAGAACGGCGCCGGCCAGACCTGCAAGATAGCCAACCAGATCATCGTCGCGCTCAACATAGAAGCCGTTGCCGAAGCGCTTGTTTTTGCCAGCAAAGCGGGCTGCGATCCGGCGAAGGTCCGAAGCGCGCTGATGGGCGGCTTCGCCTCGTCCCGCGTGCTCGAAGTGCATGGCGAGCGCATGATCGCCCGCACCTTCGCGCCGGGCTTCCGCATCCGCTTGCACCAGAAGGATCTCAACCTCGCGCTCGAAAGCGCCCGCGCGCTTGGAGCCGCCCTGCCGAGCACGGCGCTGGCGCAGCAACTGATGAATGCCTGTGCGGCCCGCCCGGGCGGCGCGGAAGCAGACCACTCGTCGCTCGTCCGGGCTCTCGAGGTCCTGAGCGATCATGAACTGTCAAACGGAAAGGAATAACCGATGCGCGGAACCGGCAAGGCCGATGTCTTCGTCATGCTGGCCCATCCCGTGGGCCACGCGAAAAGCCCTGGCATCTTCAACGAGATCTTCGAGCAGAAGGGGCTCGACAGTCTGATGGTGCCGCTGAGCTGCCGTCCGGAAGATTTCGATACTTTCTGGGCCGGCATCACGGCGGCGGAGAACATCCGCGGCGTCATCATCTCGGTGCCCTATAAGGTCCCGGTCTACCACAAATGCGCCGCCGCCCACGATCGCGCCGCGCGCGTGCAGAGCGCGAATTCCGTGCGCCGGCAGGCGGACGGCACCTGGTATGCCGACAATTTCGACGGCGTCGGCTTCATCGACGGCTTGAAGGCCGGCGGACACCGGATCGCCGGCCGGCGCATCCTCCAGGTCGGCGCAGGCGGTGCGGGCGCATCGCTGACCTACTGCCTCGCCGAGGAAGGCGCGACGGAGATCCGCCTCGCCGACATCGACAGGGAACGCGCGCAAAAGCTCGCTTCGCTGGTCAGCAGGTCGTTCCCCGATTGCCGCATCGAGGTCGGCGAACCCGATCCGTCCGGAATGGACATGGCGATCAACGCGACGCCCTCCGGGCTGAAGGGCGGCGATCCGCTGCCGATGGATGTGAACAAGCTGACGCCGGAGATGACCGTGGTCGACATCATCATGGAGCCGGCCGAAACGGCCCTGCTCAAGGCGGCGAAAGAGATCGGCTGCCGCATCCAGCCCGGACGCCCGATGATGGACTTCCAGGTCGAGGCCATGGCCGCATTCTTCGACATCGAGCGAAAGGAGCGCCACAATGGCTGAGGCTTCGACCGCGGTCGTCATCGGCGGCACGTCCGGGATCGGCCGCGCTATTGCGGAGCGCTTCGCCGAGGAAGGCTACCAGGTGGTCGTCGCAGGCCGGGACGCGAGCCGCGGCAAGGAAGCCGCCGAGGCCTGCGAGAGCGCCGGCGCCCCACGCGCCGTGTTTGTCCAGACCGATGTCGGCGATCCCGCTTCCGTCGAGGCGCTGGCGCAAGACGTCAGCAATGCGTTCGGCACCCCTCATGTCGTGGTCAACTGCGCCGGCATCCTGCAGAGCGGCAAGCATGTGCTCGACCAGGACCTCACCGAAGACGAGCAGATGTGGCGGATCAACTATCGCGGCACGCTGCTTGGCTGCCAGTTGTTCGGCCGGCTGATGTCGGCCGCCGGACGCGGCGCGATCCTCAATGTCGGCTCGCTCGCCTCCTTCGCGCCGCTGTCGCTTCCGGCCTACACGCCCGGAAAGCATGCGGTCCTGGCGCTCACCCAGATCCTGGCTGCCGAACTCGGCCCGCATGGAGTCCGTGTGAACGCCGTAGCGCCGGGCTATACCCTCTCCGACGGGCTGAAGGCCAGGATCGCCAAGGGCGAACGCAACCCGGAAGCGATCCAGGCCACCACCGCGCTGCGCCGCTTCGTCGAGCCGCGCGATGTCGCCGAGGCGGCGCTGTTCCTCTGCTCCGACCGTGCCGCGTCGATCACCGGCGTTACGCTGCCCGTCGATGCCGGCTGGCTCGTCCAAGCGCCGTACGCGCAGTACCTGCAGGGCAACCCCATCCGGCAGACGCCGGCAATCTGACGAGGAAGATCCAGTGGGCGATATCCAACGCTTCGACTTCGACACCCGCATCCATCATGGCGTCATCCACAACGGCACGCTCTACCTGACCGGCCAGGTTGCCAAGCCGGGCCAACCGGCGGCCGACCAGATGCGCGAGGTGCTCGCCAAGATCGATGCGCTACTCGCCACGGCAGGCACCGACAAGACCCGCATCCTCCACGTCCAGATGTGGCTGGACGACGTGCGGGATTTCGACGAGGTCAATGCGGTCTGGGACGCCTGGATGCCGAAAGAGCATGCGCCGGCACGCTCTTCCGGCGAAGGGCGGATGGCCAAGCCCGGCATGCTGGTCGAACTGATCGTCACCGCGGCGGTTTGAATGGTCTCGCCGGTTCGGGCATCATCCCGAATCTGAACTTGAACGGCCCTAGTCTGGACTTGAACGGAAGGCCTGAATGACGAAGCGCAAGCCGCTTTCCACCGTCGTGGCGGAGAGCCTGGCCGAAAAAATCCGCTCCGGTGAGTTGCAGCCGGGCGCGCAACTGCCGACCGAGGCGGAGCTTTGCGCCGAATACGATGTCAGCCGCACCGTCGTGCGCGAAGCCGTGGCGCGGCTGCGCTCCGAGGGCATGGTGGTGCCGCAGCAGGGTCGCGGCATGTTCGTCAGCGAAACACCCGTGCCGCGCAATTTCTCGATCCCGGACGAGGCGCTGAGAACCTTGCCGGAAACCATCGCCTTGCTCGAACTCAGGTTGAGCGTCGAAGTCGAATCCGCCGGGCTCTGCGCCGAACGCCGCACCGACAAGGAGGCGAGCGACATCCGTGCCATGATGGATGACATCGACGCGCAGCAGGCGGACCCGGCAGCCGTCCAGATCCACTACGACTACGATTTCCACCTCGCGATCGCCAAAGCCGCGCGCAACGAATTCATCCATGGCTTCCTGGCCTATCTCGGACCGATGATCGTGCCGCGCTTCCAGCTCGGCTATGTCGTCGAGCCGGCCCTGAAGGACAGCTATTACGCTCGCATCCACAGCGAGCACAAAGCCATCGTCGATGCCATCGAAAGACAGGACGGCGGCAAGGCCCGCCAGGCCATGCGCAAGCATCTGCACAACAGCCTCGGGCGCGTTCGCGCATTGGCGCGGGCTTCCGGAGTCGAGGCGACCGACGCGGAGCAAAAGGCCGCCGCAGCCTCGCTCTTCACCGAAATGAAAAGGCCTGCGCCAACGGCCGGGTAAGGCCGGGACGGGTTCGATCCCTCGCGTGGGCCGAATGCGATTGGCGCGCGTCGCGAAAGCCGTGTTTTTGTTCCACCGACGACCGGGAACCTTCTCCCGCGCGCCGACGGGATTGTTTTCCTTTAGTTCGCAGCGTTGGAGGCCGCGCAGGCAGCGTGGAACGTTTGAGCTGCCGGAAAGGCTCTCGAAAGTTTATCTTTCCTTTTTGCTGCTTTTCTTGGTTTCGCGGCACCGGTCGAGGCCGCAGACTAAAGATCAGGCAATAGGGGAAGCCCACGTGACGACAGCCTTCATCACAGGTGCGACGAGCGGCATTGGGCGAGCCATCGCCATCGCGTTGAGCGACGCCGGTTACGACGTCTATGCGGTCGGTCGCAGCCAGGCGGCGCTGAAAGAACTGCAGTCCGAGCGTCCTGGCATCCTGCCGATCGCCGTTGACGTTACCGACCGCGAGGCTTTGGAATCGGTCCTGGCCGATCTCACCATCGATGTGCTGATCAACAACGCCGGCATCATGCCGCCGCTCGGCAATTTCGCCGACATGACGATCGCAGACATCGACACCACGTTAGAGGTGAACCTCAGCGCGGCGATCCTGCTCACCCGCCTCGTCGCGCCGCAGATGCGCGAGCGCCAGTCAGGCTACATCTTGTTCACCGGCTCCACCGCCGGCCACGCGGCCTATTCCAACATCGCCGTCTATTCGGCCACCAAGGCGGCGATCTCCGGCTTTGCCGCTGCCTTGCGCGCCGACCTCTCGCCGTCCGGCATACGCGTCACCGAGATCGTCGCCGGTCGGGTCGAGACGCAGCTCTACAAAGACATCCTCGACGCCGACGCCCGGGCGGCGATGTACGCCGGAAAAGTGGTGCAGCCGGACGACGTGGGCAGGATGGTCGTCGCTGTGCTGGCGCTCCCCGCATGGGCCGACGTTACTCGTTTCGACATCATGCCGACCTGGCCGACCTCGCCCAGCGGCACCAAGTAAGGAAAACTGCAATGAAGGATCTTTCCGTTCTGATCGTCGGCGGCGGCGCCGGCCTTGGCGCCCTTCTCGCTCGCATGGCTGTGGAGGCCGGGGCAGCAAAGATCGGCATCATCGACATCAACCAGAAAGCTGCCGAGAGCGCTCTCGAAGCGGCGAAGGCCAAGGGCCTGCCTACGGCTGCCGCAGCTTGCGACATCCAGGTCGGACCGCAGTGTCACGCCGCCTTCGACGCCATTGTCGCGAAGCTCGGGCGCGTCGACACGCTGATCAATTGCGCCGCGATCTATCCTCGGCGTCCGCTCCTCGAGATCACCGACGCCGAGTGGGACGCCTCCAACGGCATCAACATCAAGGGCACGTACCACATGATGGTGGCGGCCGTTCGCCACATGCAGTCGCAAGAGCCAAAAGCGCATGTGCGTGGAAGGATCGTAAACCTCACTTCCGTCGACGCCTTCAAGGCGCATCCGCAGAACGCCCATTATGCGGCGACCAAGGCCGCCATCGTCAGCCTCACGCGCTCCTTTGCCCATCACGTCGCCAAGGACGGGATTTTGGTGAATTCCGTCGCGCCCGCCGGCATGGCCACCGAGAAGGCCAAGGCGCTCGGTTTTCTCGAGGAATTGGCCAAGGCAAGCCCGCTCGGCCGCGGCGCCGAGCCGACCGAGATCGCCGAGTGGGTGCTCATGACCGGCGGCCCGAAGAACACCTATATGACCGGTGAAAACGTAATCGTCTCAGGCGGTTACATCTACGCCTGAATCGGTTTTCATAAGCCGGCGGCGTCTGAAATCCAGCAGTGCATGATCAACGGAGTCTCGAACGAAAGGAGGCGGACTTCACGATGACCGGCAAGCTTCGCCTTCCTTCGCTCAATGCGCTTCGCGTCTTCCACGCCGTCGCACAGCACAAGAGCTTCCGGCAGGCCGCCGACGAGCTCCTGGTGACGCCGCAAGCCGTCGGTCAGCAGATCAAGCTTTTGGAAGACACGCTGCAGGTGACGCTGTTCGAGCGCAAGGGGCGCTCGATCGAGCTGACTGAGTCGGCGATCCTGCTCTCGCACTATGTCAAAGCCGGCTTCGACGAATTTTCCGAAGGCGTTCGCCGCGTCACCAAATCGAACTACCGGGACCGCATCAATCTCAATGCGAGCCCCTACTTCGCGACGCACTATCTGCTGCCCAGGCTTTCATTGTTCCGCGAGATCCTGCCGGGCGCTGATCTGCGCCTGACGACGATGGTCGACCTGCCCGATTTCGGGCGTGACGACATCGATATGACGGTGCAGTGGGGCTATGGCAACTGGCCGGACTACGAGACCACGCTGCTGGTGCCGGACCCGAAGATCATATGCTGCACCCCGGCGATTGGCGAGAAGATCAAGTCGGCGCAGGACCTGACGCGGTTCACGCTGCTCGACACCGTCAAGTCGAAGCGGCTGTGGCCCGACATATTGCGGCACCTCGGAGTGGAACTGGCTGAAGGCGACCGCAGCATCGGCTTCGATGACGCCGCCACCATGCGCCGTGCGACGCTCCAAGGCATCGGTGTCGGCCTGGTTTCCGTCATCGATGCCGAGGAGGACTTCAGGTCGGGCGCGCTGGTCGCGCCACTTGGCCGTGACGCCCTCTCGGACATGAAGCCGGAAGAAGTCCCCGGCTTCTACCTCGTCATGCCGCGCGGGCATCTGCGCGTGAAGGCGGTGGCCGCCCTGCATCGCTGGCTCGTCCAGCAGGATTGGGGCAGCGACCTCAAGCTTTCTCTGCCGAAACCGACACCGCTCTCCGATTAGGAGCGGCTTAGCGACCGAGGGCCGAAGCGCGTGTTTCGGGCCTCCAACAACAAGAACAAGTGAACCTCAACAGTGGAGACAACAAACATGAAAATGACGAAATGGGGGGCCGCAGCCATGGCCCTTGGCCTGGTTCATTTTGCGGCGCCGGCCGAGGCGGCGGGCGGCAAGACGCTGGAAACCGTGAAGGCGCGCGGCGTGCTCAACTGCACGGGCCATGACGGCTCCTATCTCGGCTTCGCCGAGGTAGACGACAAGGGCAACTGGAAGGGCATGGACATCGACCTCTGCAAGGCGGTGGCGACCGCCGTGTTCGGCGACCCGGCCAAGCTGAAGATCGTCCCGATCAGCTGGGCGCAGCGCTGGCCGTCGCTGCAGTCGGGCGACGTCGACATCATCATCAAGGCGTCGGGCGGCACGCTCAGCCGAGATACCGAGCTCGGCCTGCAATTCTCGATGTCCTATTACCTCGGAACGACCAAGGTGATGGCGCATAAGGAGCTCAATCTGAAGTCGCTCAAGGACGCCGATGGCGGCTCGATCTGCATCCCCGCGGGGACGACCATCGAGCAGCAGGTCGCGGCCTATGCGCAGAAGGTCGGGATAAAGCTGGAGCCTGTCGTCATCGAAAAGACGGAAGAGCTCGAGCAAGCATACTTCTCGGGGCGCTGCGACATGTATGCCCAGTGGGGGCCAGTTCTCGCAATCGCGCGTGTCGCCAAGGGCAAGGTCGACGACCACGTGATCCTGCCCGACGTGCTCGCCGTCGAACCCGAGGTCATGATCGTGCGGCAAGGCGACGACAACTGGGTCGACGTCGCCAACTGGACGCTCTCCGCCCTGCTCTTCGCCGAGCAGGAAGGCATCACGTCCAAAAATGTCGATGAGATCAAAGCCAAGCCCACGTCGCCGGCGGTCGCCAAGTTCCTCGGTGCCGCGCCAGGCATGGGCAAGGGTCTCGGACTTCCTGACGACTGGGCCTACAACGTGATCAAGAAGGTCGGCAATTATGGCGAGATCTTCGATCGCGATCTCGGCAAGGAGTCGCCCTACAAGATGGATCGCGAGCTCACCAACCTCTGGAACAATGGCGGCGTCCTGTTCCCGCTGGTGATCGACTGACTCCACCTCTTAACGCAGCTCGCTCTGAGCTCCGCCTGGCACCGCCAGGCGGAGCCGGCGACAATTCGGGGAAGACCATGATGGTCAGCCTGCTAAGAAATCAGAGGGTCCGCAATACGCTTTTACAGGTTCTTTATGTCGGCTCGCTTGCCGCGATGATCCTTGCCTGCGTGATGATTGCCCGGCGGAACCTGGCGCAGCAAGGCATCACCTCCGGCTTCGACTTCCTGTTCAAGTCGACGGGCTGGGATGTCAACTTCTCGCTGCCGCCCGCCACCGCCAACGACCCCTACTGGTGGTTCTTCCTCATCGGCGTCATCAATACGCTATTCCTGGGATGCACCGGGCTGATCCTGGCGACGATCGTCGGCACCATCGTTGGCCTGGCGCGGACTTCCTCGAACGAACTGGCGCGGCTGCTTGGCCGCACCTATGTCGACATCTTCCGCAACATCCCGCTGATCCTCCAGGTCTTCTTCTGGTACGCCGTCATCACGCATCTGCCGACGCCACGCGCCGCGCACGAGGCCTTCGGCATGCTGCTGACCAGCCGCGGCCTCTATGTGCCGGTCCCCAATGTCGGCGGCGTCGCGTTTGCGGCAGCTTTCCTTGCTGTAATCGCCGCGATCGCGCTGCCGGTTTGGCTGGGCCGGACCACGCGCCTCAGCCAACCGCCCGGCGAGCGGCTCGGCATTCAACTGACCGCGGCCGCGACGGCACTGGCCAGCGCAGTCATTGTCCTTGCGCTGGGTCGCCTGCCGGACCTGCCGCTGCTCGACTTCCCTGCCCTGCAAGGCCTCAACCTCAAGGGCGGCCTGCGCATTCCTCCCGAATTTTCCGCTTTAGCCATCGCCATCGCCATCTATGGCGGCTCCTACATCGCCGAGATCGTGCGCGGCGGCTTCAAGGCAGTCGGCAAGGGCCAGATGGAGGCCGCACTTTCGCTGGGGCTGAGCCCCTGGCGCGTGTTCACGCTGGTGCGGCTGCCGCTGGCGCTGCGTGCCATGCTGCCGATCCTCGCGAACCAGTATGTCTGGCTGATGAAGGCGACGACCATGGGCATTGCGGCGGGCTTCACCGACTTCTTCATGATCGTGGCGCTGACCATCAACCACTCCGGCCAGACGCTGGAGGCGATCGGTATCCTGATGGCGGGCTTCCTGGCGATCAATCTCAGCCTGGCAGCCGTGTTCAACCGCATCAACAAAACCATTGCCCTCAAGGGCAATCAGTTGAGGGGGTGAATGATGGAGATGGTAATTGTCGCTCCTCCTGCCCCTGGCAAGCTCGAAGACCTGAGGCGCCGTTTCTTCGCCACGCCGCGGCAGGCGCTGCTGTCGCTGATATCGCTGGCGATCATGGCTTTCGTTCTCTGGAAGCTGTTGAACTGGGCGGTGTTCTCAGCGGTGTTCACCACCAGCGGCGGGCCCGAGGCCTGCCAGGCGGCGGCAGGAGCCTGCTGGTCGGTCATTGCCGCCAGATGGCGCATCATCCTTTTCGGCCTCTATCCCTTCGAGGAGCAATGGCGCTCGGCCTTGGCCTGTGTGGCCGTCGTGGTCATGACAGTGCTGAGCTGCATCCCGGCCTTTTGGACCGGCAGCCGCATCGCGATCGTCTGGGGCGTCGGAGCGGCGCTCTACTATGTGCTGATGAAAGGCGGCGTGCTCAGCCTCCCCTATGTCGGCGAGGAAGCCTGGGGCGGGCTGGCGCTCACCCTTTTCATCTTCGTCACCACCTGCCTGATCGGCTTTCCGCTGGCGATCTGCCTGGCTCTCTTGCGCCGCTCGGAGCTGCCCTGGATATCCAGGACCACGGGCCTGATCATCGACGGAGTGCGCTCGCTGCCGCTGATCTCTATTCTCTTCACCTTTGCCGTCGTGCTGCCCTTCGCGCTGCCGCAATGGATGGCAGGCGACAAGCTGCACCGAGTCATTCTCGGCTCGGCCCTGTTCTTCTCGGCCTATCAGGCCGAGATCGTGCGCGGCGGCATGCAGGGCGTTCCGAAGGGCCAGGAGGAAGCCGCCATGGCGCTGGGCATGAGCTACTGGCAGCGCATCGGCCGCATCCTCCTGCCGCAGGCCATGCGCAACGCGCTGCCGGCGACGATCAACCAGTTCGTCATCTCGTTCAAGGAAACCTCGCTGGTGGTTATCGTCGGTTTCTTCGAGATCCTCGCCTCCGGCAATGCCGCCTACGGCACCGGCGAATGGCGCTTCGCCTATGTCGAGGTCTATGCCTTCATTGCGTTGATCTATTTCGTCTTCGTCTTCAGCCTGTCCCGCTACGGTGCTTACCTCGAGCGCCGCATGTCGGTCGGCGAACGGTAAGGAGGCGCGCAAAGTGATTTCGACGCAGTCATCCGGCGCCGCGGTTCATATCGAGAACCTGGACAAATACTACGGCTCTTTCCACGCGCTGCGGAACATAAACCTTTCCGTGAAGCGCGGAGAAAAGATCGTCGTCTGCGGCCCCTCGGGCTCCGGCAAGTCGACCATGATCCGCTGCATCAATCGGCTCGAGCAGCACAATGGCGGGCGCATCACCGTGCTCGGCACCGAGCTCAACGACGATGTCGGCAACACTGACGGGATCAGGCGCGAAGTCGGCATGGTGTTCCAGCACTTCAACCTGTTCCCGCACATGACCGTGCTGGAGAACTGCATGATCGCACCGATGATCGTGCGCAAGCGACCGCGCGCCGAGGCCGAGGCGACCGCCCGGTGCTATCTGGAGAAGGTCCGCATTCCCGAGCAGGCGACGAAGTTTCCCGGACAGCTCTCCGGCGGCCAGCAGCAGCGGGTGGCGATTGCGCGCGCGCTTTGCATGCAGCCGCAGCTCATGCTGTTCGACGAGCCGACGTCGGCGCTCGACCCGGAAATGATCGCCGAAGTGCTGGATGTCATGGTGAGCCTTGCTTCGGAAGGCATGACGATGATCTGTGTCACGCACGAGATGGGCTTCGCGCGCCGCGTCGCCGACCGCGTCATTTTCATGGACCACGGCGAGATCGTCGAGGAGGCGCCGCCGGAGCAGTTCTTCACCTCTTGCCGGAACGAGCGCACCCGGCAATTCCTGTCGCAGGTGCTGGGTCATTGAGCCAGGCGCCGCTGCTGTCTATACGCGGCGTGCCACATATCGCAGGTATCGCAATGACCGATCCCGTCACCGCTTTGCGCGAGATTCTCGGACCGAAAGGCTGGCTTTCGGGCACCGACGCCGAGCCTTATCAGCGCGACTGGCTGAACCGCTATGGCGTCGCGCCTTTGGGCGTTGCCAGACCCGCGAACACGGCCGAAGTTGCGGCAGTCGTCAAGGCATGCCGGGTGGGCGGCGTGGCCGTGATTCCGCAAGGCGGAAACACCGGCCTGTGCGGCGGCGCCGTCGCCGATCGGGCGGACGCGATCATCGTCTCGCTTTCGCGCATGACGGGAATAGGCGAACCGGATCCGGAGAGCGGGTCGATCGCGGTTGACGCGGGTGTTGTGCTCGCCGCGTTGCACGACGCGCTGGAGCCGCATGGCCTGATGTTCCCGATGCATCTCGGCGCCGAAGGCAGCGCCAGGATCGGCGGCCTGATCGGCACCAATGCCGGCGGCAGCCAGGCGTTTCGCTATGGCATGATGCAGGACCTCGTGCTCGGCCTCGAAATCGTGACCCCCGACGGCGCGGTGTGGGACGGCCTTCGCGCGGTGCAGAAGGACAATGCCGGCTATCAGCTGCGCAAGCTGTTCTGCGGTGCCGAAGGCACGCTCGGCATCGTCACGCGCGCTGTCCTCAGGCTCTATCCCACGCCAAAACAACAGGCGAGCGCGCTTCTGGTAATGTCCGACTTCGCCGCGGCCGTTTCCTTCGGCACCTATCTGCGCGGCGAGGCCGGCGAGTTCCTTGCCGGGCTCGAATTCTTCTCCGATGTCGGCCTGACGCTGGCGCTCAAGCATCTGCCTGATCTCGCCTACCAGCTGGAAACACGAGGCGACGTCTACCTGCTCGTCGAACTGGCGTCAGGTTCGGCGCGCGTTCCGCTGGACGAGATCCTCGCTTCGGCACTGGAATGGGGTATGGAGGAAGGTCTGGTCGTGGATGGCGCGCTGGCCAATTCGGGCGCGCAGCGGGCGCAATTCTGGCGGCTGCGCGAGGAACAACCCGAGGGGCAGCGGCTGGAAGGCGAACAGTTGAAGCACGACATCTCGGTGCCGCCGGGCGCCATCGCCCGCTTCATCGAGACCGGCGCCGGGATTTGCGACGACATCCTGCCCGGCGTGCGGATCAACCCATTCGGGCATCTCGGCGACGGCAACATCCACTACAATCTGTCGCCGCCGGAAGGCCGCGCCGATTTCGACGGCAAGGCGGGACAATTTGCCGAGGCGCTGGCTGCGCTCGCTACCGAGATGGGGGGCAGCTTCGCGGCGGAACATGGGCTTGGGCGCGCCAAGATCGCCGTGGCCGAGCGGAATCGCAGTTCAGTGGAGCGGGAACTCATGGCGCGGCTGCAGGGCGCGTTCGACCCGCAGGGCACGATGAATCCCGGCGTCCTGGTTCGAATTGCAGAATAAAGAAAAACTTTCGAATGGACCGCATTTCTTGATTTCGCGTCGGCCCGCCAGAGTGCAGGTATAAGTTCGAAAGGCAGGCTCCGTCTGCTTGCCACCAGCGTAAGAGGATGCCGAAGCATGGTCCGCAATGGCGGTCGCCTTCTTGTCGAGTGCCTGATCTCGCTTGGCGCGACCAAGAGCTTCGGCGTTCCCGGCGAAAGCTATCTCGCCGTTCTCGACGCGCTGCACGACACGCGTGGAAAGCTGGACTACGTGCTCTGCCGCAATGAGGGCGGTGCGGCTTTCATGGCTTCCGCCTACGGCAAGCTGACGGGCACGCCGGGCATCAGCTTTGTGACGCGCGGCCCGGGCGTGACCAATGCCAGCATCGGCGTGCACACCGCCATGCAGGACAGTTCGCCGATGATCCTCTTCGTCGGCCAGGTCGGCACCGACATGAAAGGCCGCGAAGCCTTCCAGGAAATAGACTACCGGGCGGTGTATGGAACCGTCGCAAAATGGGCGGTCGAGATCGATGACGTCGATCGTCTTCCCGAAATCGTGGCGCGGGCCTGGACCACCGCTCTGACCGGACGGCCCGGCCCCGTAGTGGTCGCGCTGCCGGAAGACATGCTGACGGCCATGACCGGAGCCGCGCCGCTCGGCGGACCGGCGTCTGTCTTCGAAGCGGCGCCGGCACAGGAGGCAATTGCGTCGGTATTGAAGATGCTTGCCGCCGCCGAAAATCCGGTGCTGCTGATGGGCGGCACCAACTGGACGGCTGACGGACGCGCGGCGCTTCAGGCTTTCGCTGAGGCCTCCGATATCCCGGTCGTGACAGCCTTCCGGTATCAGGACCAGTTCGACAACCATTCGCCGGTGTTTGTCGGCGAGGCCGGCGTCGGGATGGTGCCGCATGTGAAAAACCTGATCCGCGATGCGGACGTGATCCTCGCCGTCAATGTCCGCTTCGGCGAGATGACGACCGACGGCTACACCCTGCTCGAAGTTCCCGTACCGCGCCAGAAGCTGATCCACGTGCACGGCTCCGATCGCGAGATCGGCAAGATCTATGTGCCCACGATCGGTATCCATGCCGGTCCGAACGCCTTCGCCAAGGCGCTCACCCCGATCAAGGGTTCTTGGGCCGACTGGCGCACGACGGCACGCAAAGCCTATGAAGGCACGTTCGCTGCGCCCGTGCAGCCCGGCCCGGTCGACATGGTCGCGGTCAGCACCTGGCTGCGCGAGAATCTCCCGGCCGACGTCATCCTTACCAACGGCGCCGGCAATTTCACCCTGTGGCCGAACAAGTTCTTCAAGTTTGGACCGCAAGCGCGCCTGCTTGCGCCGCAATCCGGCGCCATGGGCTATGGCCTGCCGGCCGCGATCGCGGCGAAGGTCGCATACCCACAACGCACCGTGGTCTGCTTTGCCGGTGACGGCGACTTCCAGATGAACTGCCAGGAACTCGGAACCGCCATGCAGGCCGGCGCGCCGCCGATCGTGCTGATCGTCAACAATGGCATCTACGGCACCATCCGTGCCCATCAGGAGCGCAACTATCCGGCTCGCGTCTCCGGAACCTCGCTCGAGAATCCCGACTTCGTGGCGCTGGCGAAGGCCTATGGTTTTCACGCCGAGCGGGTCGAATCCACGGGGGATTTCGCGGCGGCGTTCGAGCGGGCGCTTAGCTCGACGACCGGCGCCGTCCTCGACATCGCCATCTCGCCCGAAGCGATAACGCCCCGGCAGACCCTCTCTCAGATGCGCGACGCCGCGCTCGCTTCCCAGAAGGCCAAGGCATGACCTCCAGAACTGACGACATCCGTCTCGGCGCGGACATCGGCGGCACCTTCACCGACATCGCCCTTGATGTCCGAGGGACGATGTTTTCGACCAAGGTGCTGACCAACTATGCGGCTCCCGAGCAGGCGATCCTCGACGGCATCGCCATCGTCATTCGCGACGCCGGAATTTCTCCGTCCGAGATCGGCATCATCATCCACGGCACGACGCTTGCCACCAATGCGCTGATCGAACGCCGTGGCGCGAAGACCGCGCTGGTCACGACGGAAGGGTTCCGCGACGTGATCGAGATGCGAACGGAAAACCGCTTCGAGCAGTATGATCTGAACCTGCAACTGCCGACGCCGCTGATCCCGCGCGAGGATCGCTTCACCGTCAAGGGCCGCATCGGCGCGGAAGGCCAAGAGCTGCAGCCGCTCGACGAAGCCGCTCTGGAAGACATCGCCGACCGCATTGCGGCGGGTGGTTTCGGCTCGGTGGCGATTGGCTTCATCCATGCCTATGCCAACCCCGACCACGAGCGCCGGGCGCGCGAGATCCTCGCCAGAAAACTCGGCATCCCGATCTCGATCAGCGCCGAAGTCTCGCCGCAGATGCGTGAGTTCGAACGTTTCAACACGGTCTGCGCCAACGCCTATGTGCGGCCGCAGATGGCCGACTATCTCGCCCGCCTGCAGACGCGCCTGAAGGACATGGGCGCCGATTGCCCCGTCTTCATGATCCATTCCGGCGGCGGCCTGATCTCGGTGGAAACCGCTTCGGAATTTCCGGTCCGGCTGGTGGAATCCGGCCCGGCGGGCGGCGCGATCTTCGCCGCAGACGTCGCCAGGCGCTTTGGTCTTGAGAAGGTCGTCTCCTACGACATGGGCGGAACCACCGCCAAGATCTGCCTGATCGAGGACTATGCGCCGCGCACTGCGCGAACTTTCGAAGTGGCGCGCACCTACCGCTTCTCGAAGGGCTCGGGCATGCCGATCTCCATCCCGGTTATCGAGATGATCGAGATCGGCGCCGGCGGCGGTTCCATCGCCTGGGTCGACGCCATGGGCCGTATCCAGACCGGGCCGGAGAGTGCCGGCTCGGAGCCGGGGCCGGCCTGCTACGGGCGCGGCGGCAACCGTCCGGCGATCACGGATGCCGATCTCGTGCTCGGCAAGCTCGACCCCGACAATTTCGCCGGCGGGGCGATCAAGCTGGACAGCACTGCGTCCGAGCAGGCGATTCTGCGCGATGTCGGCGAGCGGCTGTCGCTCGATGCCATGTCGACGGCCTTCGGCATCTGCGAGGTAGTGGACGAGAACATGGCCAATGCTGCCCGCGTCCATGCGGTCGAGAACGGCAAGAACATATCCGACAATCTGATGATTGCCTTCGGCGGCGCCGCCCCGCTTCACGCGGCGAGACTGTGCGAAAAGCTCGGCATCGACCAGTGCATCGTTCCGCGCGGCGCCGGCGTCGGCTCGGCGATCGGCTTCCTCAAGGCGCCGTTCGGCTACGAGGCGCTGGCCTCGAAGCTGACGCGCCTGTCGCGGTTCCAGCCTGCCGAAGTGAATGCCCTGCTCGCCGATCTCAAGGACTCCGCCGAGGGTTTTGTGCGCGGCGGCGCCAGCGGCAGGATCGTCTGCGAAATCACCGCCTTCATGCGCTATGCCGGCCAGGGCTGGGAAATCCCCGTGCCGGTGGCAGACGAGCCGTTCGGCGACGATGCCGATTCAGAACTCAAGGCGTTGTTCGAGGAGAATTACCAGCGCTTCTTCGGCCGCGCCATCGAGGGGCTCGACGGACTGGAAATCGAGATCGTCACCTGGTCGGTCAAGGCGACGGATGTGCGTCCCGCCGTCGCCAGGCACGAGCTCACAACTGGCAAGAAGACGAGCGAACTCAAAACGACCCGCGAGGTGTTCGATCCGGTCAGCGGCGCGCCGCGCAGCTACGGCATCGTCGAGCGCGACACGCTCCGCCCCGGCGATCGGATCGCGGGCCCCGCGGTCATCGTCGAGCGCGAAACTTCCACCGTCGTCACCACCAGCTTCGACGCCGTCATCCAGAGCGACGGCGCTATCCTCCTGATCCGCAAAGGCAGCCAGGCATGAGCGATATTGGCGAAATCCGCATGCAGGTCATGTGGAACCGGTTGATCTCGGTGGTCGAGGAGCAGGCGCTCACCCTGCTGCGCACCGCCTTCTCGACTTCGGTGCGCGAATCCGGCGACCTGTCGGCTGGCGTATTCGACCCGCGCGGCCAGATGCTTGCGCAGGCAGTCACCGGCACGCCGGGCCACGTCAACACCATGGCCGAGGCGGTGCTGCATTTCATGCACGAAATCCCACGCGACCAGATGTTCGAAGGCGACACTTACGTCACCAACGATCCCTGGCAGGGCACCGGCCACCTGCACGACATCACCATGGTCTCCCCGTCCTTCCTCAACGGCGAACTCGTCGCCTTCTTTGCCTGCACGGCGCATGTCGTCGATGTCGGCGGGCGCGGCTTCGGCGCCGACGGCAAGTCGGTCTACGAGGAAGGCATCCAGATCCCGATCATGAAGTTCGCGGAAAAGGGCAAGGTCAATCTCGATCTGGTCAGGATCCTGCGCGCCAATGTCCGCGAGCCCAACCAGGTGGTCGGCGATTTCTATTCGCTCGCTGCCTGCAACGAGGTCGGGCACCGGCGCCTCGTCGACATGATGAGGGAGATCGGCCTGACCTCGCTGGATGGGTTGGGCGATTTCATCTTCTCGCGCACCCGCGACGCCATGCTGGAACGCATCGAGGCGCTGCCCAAGGGAAGCTGGTCGAACGAGTTGGTGACCGACGGCTACGACGAGCCGGTCAAACTCGCGGCCACGGTGTCGGTCCGCGAGGACCATGTCGAGGTCGACTTCACCGGCACCGACCCGATGAGCCGCTGGGGCATCAACTGCCCGATCATCTACAGCAAGGCCTATGCCTGCTATGCGCTGAAATGCATGGTGGCGCCCGACATCCCGAACAATGCCGCCTCGCTCGCCTTCTTCACCGTGTCGTCGCCGGTCAACATCCTGAATGCCGTGCGGCCGGCCCCGGTGGCGTTGAGGCACATCTTCGGCCACATGGTGCCCGATCTGGTACTTGGCGCGTTCTCCAAGGCGTTGCCCGGAAAGATCCTCGCCGAAGGCGCCGGCGCGCTGTGGAACATCCACATTTCGGCGCGGCCCGTCGCCGGCGCGTCCGGCCGCCGCGCCGAAGTGCTGATGTTCAACTCCGGCGGCATGGGCGCGCGGCCTGAGCTCGACGGCTTGTCGGCGACGGCCTTCCCGTCCGGTGTCCATACGATGCCGATCGAGGCGACGGAGCATACCGGTCCGATCGTGATCTGGCGCAAGGAGCTGCGGCCGAATTCCGGCGGCGACGGCGAGTTCCGCGGCGGCCTGGGTCAGATCATCGAGATCGCCGCGATCGACGGCCACGAGTTCGACTTCTCCGCCATGTTCGACCGCGTGAACCATCCCCCGCGCGGACGCAATGGCGGCGAGCCCGGCGTCGCCGGCGTGGTCAAGCTCGACGACGGCACAAAGATGCGCCCCAAGGGCTGGCAGCACGTGCCCGCCGGGCGGCGGCTGATCCTCGAACTGCCGGGCGGCGGCGGCTATGGCGATCCGGCCAAGCGCAGCGCCGCCGCGCGGGCCAACGACCGATCCAAGGGTTACATCTCGGAGAACGACCAATGAGTTACGTTGCCTCGCGCCTCTCGGCGGTGAAGCCTTCGGCTTCCATGGCGGCTTCGCAGGCCGCCAAGGCGCTGCGCGCCAAGGGTGTGGACGTGATCGACCTCGGATTGGGCGAACCCGATTTCCCGACCCCGCTTCGCATCATCGATGCCGCGCATTTTGCCGCCAAGGCCGGACAGACGCTCTACACCGCCGCCGCTGGCACCATCGAAGTGCGCGAAGCCGTGGCCGGCAAGTTCCGCCGCGAGAACAGCCTGGACTACACGGCCGACGACATCGTCGTCGCCAACGGCGCCAAGCAGATCATCTTCAACGCGCTGATGGCGACGCTGGAGCCAGGCGACGAGGCGATCCTGCCGGCGCCCTATTTCGTCTCCTATCCGGAAATGGTGAAGCTGCTCGGCGGCACGCCCGTCGTCGTCGAATGCCCGGAGACCACAGGCTTCCGGCTGACGCCGGCGCTGCTGGAAAAGGCAATCACGTCAAGGACAAAGTGGCTTTTCCTCAACATGCCCGGCAACCCGTCCGGTGCGGTCTATTCCGCGTCCGATCTCAAGGCGCTGGGCGCGGTGCTGGCAAAACACCCGCAGGTGCTGGTCCTTTCCGACGAGATCTACGAGCACATCCTCTTCGACGGACGCGAATTCGTCTCCTTCGGCAAGGGCTGCCCCGAGCTCAAGAACCGCACCCTGATCGTCAACGGCGTCTCGAAGTCCTACGCCATGACCGGCTGGCGCGTCGGCTACGCAGCCGGCCCCGCGCCACTCATCAAGGCGATGTCGACGATCCAGAGCCAGTCCTGCACCTCGGTGTGCTCGATCGCACAAGCCGCGACCGTCGCCGCCCTCAGCGGTCCGCAGGATGAAGTCGCGCGCTTCCGGCAGGCCTTCGAGGCGCGCCGCAACCTGGTAGTGGACGGCATCAGGAAGATAAACGGACTGACGTTGTCGCCGCCGGAAGGCGCCTTCTACGCCTATATCGGCTGCGCCAGCCTGATCGGCCGCAAGACGCCCAAGGGCGTCGTCCTTGAGGATGACGCGGCCGTGGCCAACTATCTTCTCAACGAAGGACGCGTGGCGTCGGTGCCGGGCGTCGCCTATGGACTGTCACCCTATTTCCGCATCTCGACGGCGACTGGCGAAGGGGTGCTGGCCGAGGCGATCTCGCGGATCAATGCCGCCGTCGCGCAAGTGGAGTAAACGATGCCGCACTACGAACGTATATTGATCACCGGTGCCGCTGGCCGGCTCGGCTCGCAATTGCGCAAGGGACTGGTGCCGCTGGCAAGCAAGATCCGCCTGGCGGGCCGCGGGCCGTTCAGCGATCTTGCGCCTCATGAAGAAGAAGCCGTCTTCGATCTTGCCGACATGGAGGCGACCATCGCAGCCACCAAGGACTGCGATGCGATCGTGCATTTCGGCGGCGCGCCGCTCGAATGCGAGTGGCAGACCATCCTCGATTCCAGCATTCGCGGCTCCTACCACATCTATGAAGGCGCACGGAAACACGGCGTGAAGCGCGTCGTCTACGCCTCCTCGGTACATGCCATCGGCTACCACGAAATCGAGGCGCACATCGGCGTCGACGCGCCGGTGCGCCCGGACAGTCTTTATGGCGTGTCGAAAAATTTCGTCGAAAGCCTCAGCCGGCTTTACTGGGACAAGTTCGGCATCGAGACGGTGTGCCTGCGCATCTTCTCGTCTTTCCCCGAGCCGGCAGACCGGCGCATGCTGTGGTCGTATCTTTCCTTCGCCGACTGCGTGCGCCTGGTCGAGGCATCGCTGACGGCGCCGCGCGTCGGCCACACCATCTCGTTCGGCTTATCCAACAACAAGCTGAAGATGGTCGACAACAGCGGCGCCGAC
Source organism: Mesorhizobium sp. WSM3868 (assembly GCF_002294785.1). Taxonomy (NCBI): domain Bacteria; kingdom Pseudomonadati; phylum Pseudomonadota; class Alphaproteobacteria; order Hyphomicrobiales; family Phyllobacteriaceae; genus Mesorhizobium; species Mesorhizobium sp. WSM3868. The sequence continues at coordinate 115,751 of NZ_NSGB01000017.1, forward strand.
CATCTCGGATTCATCCCGCAGGACAGCGCCGAGCCGTTCCGGGCCGCTGTCGAGGCGAAGACGCCAATTCCCGACCCAAAGAGGCCGTCGGTGAAATATCTCGGCGGCTGGTTCTGCGAGCTCGGTCATCCGGACGACAAGCCCGAATAACCATGCCTCGCAAGCAGGTCAGTTCGGAAATGCCGACCTGACCCAGCCGACACGGCGCTCCCATAGTGATCGATGGTTCAGCCCTGTGGCCGGACCTGCGGCAGCGCGGCCTCGAGCGACCGTTCGAACGCGTCGACCAAAGCGTCGACCTGAGTCTCGGTAATGATCAGCGGCGGACAGAAAGCGATCGCATCGCCCATGTTGCGCGAGATCACGCCGTTCTGCTGCATGAACCCATTGACCAGCGCACCGAGAGCCGCAGGCTTGCCCCATGGCGCCTTGCTCGCCTTGTCGGCGACCAGCTCGACGGCGGCGATCAGGCCGACGCCACGCACCTCGCCCACCAGTGGATGGGAACCGAGCTTGCGCAGCCTGGCCTGCAAATGCGCGCCGACCCTGCGCGCATTGCCGACAAGGTCGCGCTCCTCGATCAGCTTGAGGTTTTCCAGCGCGACGGCCGCGGCGACAGGATGACCGCCGCCGGTGAAGCCGTGGCCGAAGGTGCCGATGCGATCGCTCTCGTCGGCGATCGGTTCGAAAACCTTGTCGTTGATCAGCAGCGCCGAGATCGGCAGGTAGGACGACGAGATCTGCTTGGACAACACCATGATGTCGGGATTGATGCCGAAGGTCTGCGAACCGAACATCTCGCCGGTGCGGCCGAAGCCGCAGATGACCTCGTCGGCCACTAAAAGAATGTCGTATTTCGACAGCACCGCCTGGATTTTTTCCCAATAGCCGGCGGGCGGAACGACGACGCCGCCGGCGCCCATGATCGGCTCGCCGATAAAGGCGGCGATGGTTTCCGGCCCCTCTGCGAGGATCAGTTTTTCCAGGTCGTCGGCCAGACGGCTGGAAAACTGCTCCTCGCTTTCCCCGGGCTCGGCATCGCGCCAGTGGTGCGGCGTCGAGGTGTGCAGGATATTGGCGATCGGCAGGTCGAAGGACAGATGATTGTTCGGCAGCCCGGTCAGGCTTGCGGACGCGATGGTGACGCCATGATAGCCACGCTTGCGGCTGATGATCTTCTTGCGCGCTGGCTGGCCGAGCGCGTTCGACCGGTACCAGATCATCTTGATCGCCGTGTCGTTGGCCTCGGAGCCCGAATTGGTGAAATAGGCCTTGCTCATCGGCACCGGCGCCATCTGCACCAGCTTTTCGGCCAGATCGATCAACGGCGAATGCGCCTTCGAGCCGAAATCGTGATAGAAGGGCAGCTTCGACATCTGCCGCGTGGCCGCCTCGACCAGTCGCTTTTCCGAGAAGCCGACGGCAACGCTCCACAGGCCGGCCATCGCCTCGATATAGCGGTTCCCGGCAATGTCCTCGACATAGATGCCGTCGCCCTTTTCGATGACCAGCGGTCCCGTTTCCTGATGCTTGCGGGCATTGGTGTAGGCGTGCATGTGGTAGCGGATATCGCGGGCTTCAGGGGAATTCGGTCTGGCGTCCATGATGGCTCCTGTCTGCGAGTGTAGGACCATCTCGCTGGTCGAGAAGTCCGAAATTTGCCCTCGTGTCTGAGCTGTGATGCATCATCGCACGTTCAAGCCGCAAGAGCCGCCCTGTCAGGATCGATAGCGCCATGGGAACCTGGCGCATGGTCGGTCTCGCAAGCCGCGGCGGGCACATCATTGCCCTACAGCAATGGACAACAGGCAAATGATCCTTGAGAAAGGGCTGTGAGGCGCCGCTCGCGCAACCGAATGGACTGGTCATGGAACAGGTTGACTGCGTGATTGCCGGTGCCGGCGTGGTCGGCCTCGCGATCGCACGCAGCCTGGCCGCGCAAGGTTTCGACGCGCTGATCCTCGAAGCGGCGGATGCCATCGGCACCGAAACAAGCTCGCGCAACTCGGAAGTCATCCATGCCGGCATCTATTATCCGCAAGGATCGCTCAAGGCCCGGCTCTGCGTGGCCGGACGCGAGATGCTCTATCGCTACTGCGCCGAGCGCTCGATCCCGCACCGGCGCTGCGGCAAGCTGATCGTCGCGACCGATGATGCGCAGGAGCCGGTGCTTGCCAACATTCGAGCCAATGCCGCGGCGTGCGGCGTCGGTGACTTGCGTTTCCTCTCCGCCGCCGAGGCTCACGCGCTTGAGCCAGCGCTGCATTGCACGGCTGCGCTGCTTTCGCCCTCCACCGGCATCATCGACAGCCACGCGCTGATGCTCGCCCTGCTCGGCGATGCCGAGAGAAGCGGTGCGATGCTGTCGCTCAACACCCGCATCGTGTCGGGCCGGATCGAAGCCAACCGCATCGTTCTCCACACGACCAGCACGGGAATCGGCGAAGATTTCGAGATCGCCACATCGCGGCTCGTGAACGCGGCGGGCCTCGGTGCTGTCGCGCTTGCCGGCTCGATCACAGGATTCGATCGCCGGTTCCTGCCCGGCCTTTGCTACGCCAAAGGCAACTATTTTTCAGTGGCGAAGCGAGCGCCCTTTTCGCACCTCATCTATCCCGTGCCGGAGCCCGGCGGGCTCGGCGTCCATCTGACGCTCGACCTTGCCGGCACGGCGCGCTTTGGGCCTGACGTCGAATGGACCGATGCGCTCGACTACCGCGTCGACCCCGCACGCGGCACCCGCTTCTATGCTGAAATCCGCAAATACTGGCCGGAACTGGCCGACGGCAGCCTGCAGCCGGCCTATAGCGGTATCAGGCCAAAGCTTTCCGGTCCCCGCGAAGCCAACAGAGATTTCGTCGTCCAGGATACCGGGACGCATGGCATCACGGGCCTGGTCAATCTGTTTGGCATTGAAAGCCCCGGGCTGACCTCGAGCCTGGCCATCGCGGAGCATGTGACGCGCATCTTGCTGGAGCATCGCTAATGGACATCGGAGCTCGAGCGAAAACATGACGCTGAGAAGCCGGCTCCGGCCTGCGGACCGCCCCGATCGCACCGGCCGCAGCAAACAATATCCTTGCGGGCCTCGCGGCTGCTGACCATAGTTCGGGTATGAAATTAAGTCTCCCTGTTAGATTCCGCAGCATGAAATGAGTTCCGCGAAAGAATCCCTCGTTGTCGTCGAGAGCCGCCCTGTCGAGAATGTGGGGCTGGTCGAAATCAATCGTCCCGAAGTGCGCAACGCGCTCAACCTCGAAGTGCGGGAGAAGCTGGCCGCCGCCGTGGCAAGCTTTTCCGAGGACACGGAAATCCGCTCGATCGTCATTGCTGGGCGCGGCGGCAACTTCGCTGCAGGAGCCGACATAAAAGCGTTCGAAAAGCTCGGCTCGGCCGACATGCTTCTGCAGCGCACCCACCGCTACTGGGACGCGATCGCCAGGTGCCCGAAGCCGGTCATTGCCGCGGTCGAAGGCTTCGCGCTGGGCGGCGGGTGCGAGCTTGCCATGCACGCCGACATCATCGTCGCCGCAAGGTCAGCCACTTTTGGCCAGCCTGAAGTCAAGCTCGGCTTGATGCCGGGCGCCGGCGGCACCCAGCGCCTGCTCAGGGCAATCGGCAAATACAAGACGCTGATGCTCCTTCTCACCGGCGACCTGTTTTCGGCCGAGGATGCCGAGCGTGCCGGCTTGGTCAGCACCCTGACGGATGAGGGCCAGGCCTTGCAGGATGCGCTGCAAATCGCTGAGAGGATCGGCCGTCTTCCGCCGCTGGCCGTCGAGCAGATCAAGGAGGCGGTCGTCAACGGCGAAGACGCTCCGTTGGAAACCGCCTTGAGGCTGGAACGCAAAGCCTTCCAGCTGCTTTTCGATACCGCGGACAAACGGGAGGGCATTGCCGCCTTCCTGGAGAAGCGCGGACCCTCGTTCAAGGGGCGCTGACTTGGCAGGCGCGGGAGGGGAGCCCACCAGTCGGATCGGGAAAGCCGGTGTCGTAGGCGCCGGGGTGATGGGTTCCGGCATAGCGGAGGTCCTGGCGGCGGCAGGCATCGATGTGATGATGGTCGATGATGCCCCCGGAAAGGCGGCGGCGGCCATCGAGCAAATCGCGTCGCGTCAGCGCGCCAGGGCAGCCGCCGGCAAAGTCAGCTCGGAGGTAGTCGAGAAGCTGCTCGCCCACATCGAACCCGCCGAAACACTTGAGCGACTGGCAGGGGTCGATTTGGTGGTGGAAGCCATTGTCGAACGTCTCGAGCCCAAACGTCAGCTCATCGAAGCGCTGGAGACAATCGTCAGGCCGGACGCCATCATCGCGACCAACACCTCTTCGCTGTCCGTCACGGCGATCGCTTCCGCGGCCAAGCGACCTGAGCGGATTGCCGGCTACCATTTCTTCAATCCCGTGCCCGTGATGAAACTGGTCGAGGTCATCTCAGGAGCTCACACGGCGCCTGAGGTCGAGCACACGCTGGTCGAGCTTGCGGCCCGCTTCGGCCACCGGCCCGTCGTCGCCAGCGACACGCCCGGCTTTATCGTCAATCACGCCGGCCGTGCCTTCGGCACCGAGGCCCTGGCCATGCTGCGGGAGGGCGTGGCCTCGATCGCCGAGATCGATGCGATCCTGCGCGACGCCGCCGGCTTCAGGATGGGCCCCTTCGAATTGATGGACCTCACCGGGCTCGATGTCTCCCACCCGGTGATGGAGGGTGTCTACAACCAGTTCTATCAGGATCCGCGCTACCGCCCTTCCGTCATCGCGGCGCAGCGTGTGGCGGCGGGCCTGCTTGGGCGCAAGACCGGACGCGGCTTCTATGCCTACGACGGCAACCGGCAAGCCGTTCCGCCCGCATCAACACAGCCGGCGGAGACCAGCGGGATTCCGGACCGTGTCACCGTCTTGGCCGACAATGACACCGGCGAAATGCAAAAACTGGTCGCGTCGGCCGGCGCCACTGTTTGCGGCCGCCAGGATCAGGCGCTAGGGCGAGACGGCCTCATCCTCGTAGGGTTGGAAGGGCACGACGTCGCCGGCGCCGCGATGCGTCTTGGCCTCTCACCTTCACTATGCCTCGGGTTCGATCCCTATTTCGGCCTGGACCGTCACGTCACGCTCGTCGCGTCGGCGGCGACGTCCGACAAGGCCAGGAGCGCCGCCCGCGCGCTTGTCAAAAGCGCCGGCCGCAAGGCCACTCTGGTGAGCGATAGTTGCGGCGCGGTCTGCCAGCGCGTCGTCGCGATGATCGTCAATATCGGCTGCGAGATCGTCGAGCAAAAGATTGCATCGGCGGCGGATGTGGACGCCGCCGTGCGGCTGGGGCTCGGCTATCCCCACGGACCGCTGGAGTGGGGCAACAAGCTCGGCCCTGCCCGCATTCTGCGCATGCTGGATACGATCCATGACCGCACCCGGGATCCTCGCTACCGCGCAAGTCTTTGGCTGCGACGGCGCGCCGAATTGGGACTTGCGCTGGGAGAATAGGCTGGCCGGAAGGAGACGATTTGGCCCAAACGGTTTGAGCAGTTCAGCACTCCCGCGCTGAACTGCCCGTGCCAGGCGCCTTGCATCAGCCCGAAATGTAGGAGCGATCAAATCCGGCTGTTTTGATCAGTCCCGGAAGATCGTGCAACTCGACGACGCCGTACCGGAATGAGGCCAGGGCGGTCTGACGCAACGTTTTCAACACGCGACTTACATGCACAGCCGAAAGTCCCAATGCATCGGCCAGTTCGCCCTGGGTCAGCGGGCATTCAAAGCGGGCCGGATAGCTCGTTGCCGATCGATGTGAGCGGCAGGCCAGTTCGAGAAGGAAATGGGCCGTGCGCTCAACGGCACCCCTTCTGCTGACGCTTGCCAGGTGTTCCGCAACTCTTGAATATCGATCCGCCTCAGCCCGCAGGATTGCTTCGCAGATGGACTGCGGATAACGCGCAGAACATGTACGGACGGGGCCGGCCAGCTCAATCGCGATAACGTCCGAGAGGGCCGTCACCGTATCGCCCGCTTTTCCGGCGAACTCGATCACCGCAATTTCGCGAGGAAGCGCAAAATCGACGATGAGACGTGAGCCGTTCGGCAATGTCTTCGCAAATGCCGCCCAGCCGGCGATCATAATCAGAATAGAGGATTTGGTGTGGTATTCGCCTGCAATAGTCGCGTTGGCCGCATAGGTGCGGCGCACGGCTCCTGGCAGTACAGAGATTCCCCTTTCCCAGCTTGCGTCAGCAAGCGTGGGTCCTTTCACCAATCCAACCTGCTTCGATAAGTTCATTTCCCCGAATCGCCCAAGCCCGTGATCCACCCCCCCGGGTCAACCTGAAGCTGCAACTATCGACTAGGCAAAAAGTTCCATCTGTCACCTCATCCGAATTGCAGTGCAGTCTACCACCTTTTGCTACAACCCTACACCCTTGGTATATTAAAGTCGCTCAGGCGGCACAGCTTTGGCTTGCAGCCACGATTGACTTAGAGACAATAGCTCGTGCCGCACCGATGCCAAGCAGTATGCCGCGGCATGCCCGGATGCCGTCGAAATGCAGGCCCCACCGCACCGATCCCGCATACTGCGCCCGACAGTATCGTCTGGACCATCGCAAAGCCCCGGCGGGAGGCCGAGAGTCTCGTCATTACGCGCGACGCTGCGGATGCAGCGAAAAGTTGAACCGCGCTGTCGGTCCGGACAGGCTGCCCGAGAACCTGCCGCCGGAACACCGATCCTTGTGTTCGAACCTTGTTGTCAGGGGCTCCCACCCGACGATGAGGCAAAATTGCGCCCTGCCGATTGCGTTGACGCCGGAGCCGCGGATTCGGGTCGCGGACCGGGCGCTTGCAGCTCTTGCCAAGGCGGCCCTGGAATATATCGCGTCTCGTTTTCTGGATTGTCCGTCGCGCCGACCGCGACGGTTTGCACCATTGCTCCGGCCTCCGGCTTCCGGCGCGAACGCCTGACGCTGTAGGTCTGTCGCCGCTCCTCGGCGACTTCCAGGCCGTCTATTGCCGACGCGACCAATGCGAGGCGGTCCTCGATTTGCTTCATACGCCTCCAGGTGGAAAGCAAGGCCAATGAAACAAGGACGCAATAGGCGAGAAGAGCGGCGACCGCTCCCGCCCAATTCTCGATACCCAACAATAGCAACATGACAGTGCCGACAACGACGGCAAGGGTCCCGTAGCCCAGCTGCCGGCCCTTAAGAAGAAGCATCAGCGGCAGGGTTGCCGCCAGCAGAAGAATGACCCCGGGACCGTCGAGCACCCAACCTGCAAAACTCGGAACGACTTCGCTATAAGTGTCCATGTCAACCTCAGAACTGCCGAGGCCGGCCGCTTCTCTCATCGTCAGGAGCATCCTTGACGATCGTAGCGTTGTAGTGGACCTCCCTGAAGGGCGAGAGGAAGGTGTCTCGGCGACTTCTTAAAGCTCGGAGAGGCATACGGGGTAGACCAGATCGACCTTTAGCCGAGTTACTACTCAATAATGGTAATGGCGGCGATGTCCGCGAAGCTGATATGTTTCTGCCTTACCGGTGACGCGATCGGTGAGTGGGCGCAGAAGAGCGATTTGGACATGTCGGGGGGACACCAACCCTTACGATTCATGCGTTTGAGAGCGCATAACGGCTAGCTGCCCGACCCATTTTGAAATGAACGCCATTCAGCCGACGCTGAAGGGCTGGGAGTTGTGCTGTCGATCGTGAGGATTCGGGAAATGGCCAGTCCAACTGATAATCCGAGGATGATTCGGGAATTCCTGCCCCTCGACGTCAGGGAAGTCTTCGATTTCTTTCTTCGTCGGTGGAAGCTGGTGTGCGGAATTGCCGTCATCACTTTCACTCTGTTTATAGCTGCCGCCTATATTCTTCCGACAACATACACTGGAGTTTCTCAGATATTACTTGACGCTCCGATCGACTATATGACTCCACAAGATTACTCCAATTCTGATTTTTCTGACAATCCAACGTTCATTGAAAGTCAGATCGCTGTCTTGAGGTCTGCGTCACTTCTTCAGCAGGTCGTCGACAGCCAAAAGCTGGCGGAAGACCCCAAGATAGGACCGGGGGCATTGATATGGCTCCAGAACGCGCTGGGAGTTTCGCGCGTCGGGCTTGGCAACGTCATTGAGCTTGATGTAGGCGCCTACGATCCGGAAAAAGCGGCATCGCTCGCGAACGCGATTGCCCAGGCCTATGTGGCAGATCGAATAAGGTCCCGTTACGAAGGGGTCCAGAAGGCCTCCTCGTGGCTCAGCGATCGGGCCGCCTATCTGCGAGCGGAACTCAGCCGTTCGGAGCAAGCTGTCCAGAAGTTTCGGATCGATCACAATTTAGTGGCCACGCAGGCGGGCAGCTTGACTGACCAGCAGCTGTCCGAGTTGAACGTCGCCCTAATCAATGCGCGCGCCGAGTTGTCCGAGAAACGTTCGCAATATCAGCAAGTTAGCAAGGTACAGGCTGCCGGAGGTGACATCCAGTCGATTCCGGACGTGCTGCAGTCGGTGGTGATTAACGCGCTCAGGGCTCAGCTCTCCGGAGTGACCCGGCGGGAAGCCGACCTCAAATTGAAGTATGGCGAGCGGCATCCCGAGGTCTTGTCCGCTCAGGCCGAGCGCCGCGACATCGAGGGACAGATCGCTGCCGAAGTCCAGCGCCTGATCGGCAATCTGAAGAACGAGGTCGACGCGGCCGAAGCACGGGAGGCTTCTCTGGCTCGCGCCCTGGACTCGGTATCCAACCGCTCCGAAATCGAAGGTCAGGTTGGCGTCCAGTTACGCGATCTGGAGAGGATCGCGGCCGCGAACAAGGAACTCTTCGAGACGTTCCTGTCACGCGCCAAGCTCACCGAAGAGAAATCCACCCTCCTCAACAGCGGCGTGCGTGTAATCACCGATGCGAGCGTTCCTGGCGCGCCAAGCTTCCCAAACAGGCCTCTTTTTGCGGCTTTGGGTGTGGTTTTCGGCATCTTCTTCGGGGGCGCCGGCGCCGTGCTACGTGAACTCTTCGCTTCCGGCTTCATGGCAAAGAAGCAGATCGAGGAAGAATTGGCAGTTCCGGTTCTTGCGTCGATGCCAAGGATGTCAGGCTGGTCGAAAGACGTCCATGCTCAGCCTGTGGCCTATCTCGAGCGCAAACCGCTCTCCAGGTACAGCGAAGCGGTGCGGCGGCTTCGCCTCGGTATTCAGGCCACGCCGGAACTGGACCGTTCGCCGCGCCTGGTGCTCGTGACATCAGCGATGCCCGGCGAAGGCAAGACAACGCTGGCATTAAGCCTGGCTTGCTCGGCGGCTGCCGACGGCGAACGGGTTCTGGTCATCGACGCGGACTTGCGTCTTTCGGCCGCCACGGCCTTCTTCGGCATGGCTGACAAGGTCGGATTGGTCGATCTCCTGACCTTGCCGGTGAAGGCCGCAAACGCGATCCATCTGGACGAACGCTCGGGCATATCCATGCTGCCCGCAGGAGCAAGAACCCGCAACCCGCCTGCCCTTCTTGCTTCGGCGCGAATGCGCTCGCTGCTTGAGGAAGTTCGGGGAAAATTCGACACGGTGATCATTGACGCACCACCCGTCGGACCCGCGGCCGATGCCTCGATCCTGGCCAGGCATGTCGACAAGGTCGTCTTCGTCGTGAGGTGGCGGGAAACCTCGCGCGAGGCCGTTGCCGAAGGAATTCGACATCTTGGCGATCGGTCCAAGCTTGCCGGCATTGCCCTGACGATGGTGGACGAACCAAAGCTGCCCAGATACGGCCGTTACACGTCGCTCGAAAGCAGTGTCTCGGATAGTTACTACCTCAATTAGGGAAGAGACAGTATTGCGTCATGCTGCACACTAACTTCTGCAACAACGGTTTTCCTGACTCGACGGACAAAAGTCACGGCGGCGAAGCTGCGCGCTGGTGCGTGGTCCAGACGCACCAGCATTCCGAGAGCCTTGCCGAGCGGCACCTGCTGTCGCAGAACTTCCGGACCTATCTGCCCAAGCGCAGGCGAACCGTCCGGCACGCCCGCAGGGTCAGGACCGTCTCCAGCGCGTATTTCGACTGCTATCTGTTCGTCTCCCTGGCTGTCCATCAGCAGAGCTGGTACCCGATCAACTCGACCGTGGGCGTCCGAAAGCTCGTCATGAGCAAGGGCATGCCGGTACCGGCGCCTTATGGGGTGGTTGAATCCTTGATATCGGCAACCGATGAGGACGGGATTTTGCACCCGGACATCCTGTTGAGGCCGGGCCAGAAAATCAGAATCATAGACGGGCCATTTTCGGACCAGCTCGGGATTCTTGATCATGTCGGAAGCGCCGGAGCGGTCAGAATTCTTCTCGACATCATGAACCGGTCTACTCCTATCACTATTGATCGGGACAAGTTGTCGATAGTGTCTTAAAACTACTCGGTGAGTTTTTACTCACCGCTTTCGTTACACAGATGCCGAAATACTCGGCAGGGAGTGATGAGTTGGCACCCAATTCACCCTCGGTGCGGTAGCCTGCGAAGGTGACGTCAGAACCTGCGGGCCGGCACTGAGACGATTGGTCGTTCGACATCCCAGGAACACCAGCCCACCGAGGGGCTTGGACCTACCGCACGCCAGTTCCACGACGTTTCCGGCGACGACGAGCGAGTGACGCTCGCCCGCGACCAATCACGAGAAATCTCTTGCAAACACCACGCAAGTCCAAATCGGCAGCCTTCCCTCCGGCCGGGGCCGGAGACCTTCGGGATCGTCTGCAGCCGCAGCAGTATCGCCGCTGGGCTACGGAGGCCAAGGCGGAGATCGTGGCGGAAACGTTGGCGCCGGGAGCGAATGTTTCAGCGTCGGCGAAGACTGTTGGCGCGGGCGCATTGGGCAGCCACTCAGGTGCAGCGCCGTATCAAACTGACGGAGGCGCTCCTTTCAGGCCGATCGAAACGGCGCCGGCACTGCCAATTGCCAGCGAACTGTTTCGAGCACTCAATGAAGCTGGCGTGAGGTACGGAATTATTCAGGATCTCGCGTCCGTGCATGACGGATTTGCCGGACGGGATGATCTGGATGTGCTTTTGGACAAGCATGACTACCCGCTCTTCTGCTCCATCGTCTGTCAATTGCACGGCCGGCGCGGCGCGAGCCTCTCCTGCTACGACAATGTCTGTGCCGGCAGAGAAGACTGGTTCCTGCCTGACTTCACGCATGGCCGCTATCTCCATCTCGATATGCATATCGGTGCCCGCGTCGGCCGGGAATTTCGCAAGCGCTATCCGGCTTTCGATTATGCGGCGATCACGCGATGGGAGGCGATTTGCGTCGACGGAGTATCGGTTCCGGTGGTCTCTCCCGAAGACGAGCTTCGAATAGCGATTGCCCGCTTCGCCTTCCGCGCCTCGGCGCTTCCATGGAGGCAATGGATCACCCTCGACGAGGGTTGGAAGCAGCACTTTGCGCGCCTGCCGTCCACGTCGGACGAGCACGGCTTGCAGGTCGTCGACTGCACGTTTGACGGCGCAAGAACGGTGCGCTGCAGGTTCCTGCAAAGCGCCGACGGCTTGGCCGCCCACCGCGGAGATCTGGCCAGACTGCGGCGTTCGATCCGCGAAATGTGTGGTTATACGGGACGCCCCGCTATCGCCGATGCGGCGGTCCATCTGGTGCGCAAGACCTGCTATCTCGCCCTGAGATCCCTCCACCGCTTGATGCCGGGGCGCTTTCCACCGAAGAGACGGCCCGCAGCTGGTGGATTCGTGGTGGCCTTGATAGGTCCCGATGGCATGGGCAAGAGCACTCAGGCTACCCGGCTGAGGCAGATATTCGGGTGGAAATTCGGGTGTGCCCAAGTCTATGTCGGAACTGGCGATGGCAATGGATGGCGGCTTCGCAAGGCATTGCAGACCGTCGTCTCTCCCCATAGACGGCGCCTGAAGTCCCTGGCCCAGAACGATGGCAGCGATTCCTCCGGCCGGGCTTGGTCGAAGGGAGGACTTGTCGCTGCCGCGTTGGCGTTTTGGGCGGTTTTGATCGCTTTTGAGCGATACGCTGTGGTGAAACGCGCACATCGATGGTCGACGCGCGGCATGATCGTCATTTGTGACCGGTGGCCGCAGGCGCTCGGCAGGGGATATCTGGACGGGCCGACCATTCCCGCTCGCCTGTTCTCCGTCCCAGGCCTGTCAGTTCTCGCCCGGCTTGAGCAGCGACTCTACGAGAAGATGGCGGAACGCCGCCCACACCTCGTTTTGCACCTCGTTTCAGACTTTGCGGTCTCCGAACAGCGAAAGCCCGGGGACATCAGGAAAGAAGCGTTCGACGCGCGGCTATCCCTGATGGCGGAACTGCGGGCGAAGGACAAGGATATCCGGACCGTTGACGCCAGCGCCGGCATAGAGAGCGTCGGCCGCGAGTTGTTCAGGCATATCTGGCTGTCTCTCTGAGAGGCAAATCGGGCGGTCCAACCGCCCCGCATCATCCCCGACGTGCAGCTTTTACGCGATCGCGCCGAACGACGGGCGAGCCCGGCCCGTGCCCCGAAACCCGCGGAAGGCGCCCCGCGACACTCCCGCTCGATCCCCACGATCTCCCGCCGCTCCGGATTTCATGTCCCTGAGGTACAAGCAAATGAAGATCGTCCATGTGATCACCAGACTGCTTCGAGCCGGCTCCGAGGAGAACACTTTGGCTTGCTGTCTCGCTCAGGCGCGGCACGGCCATGAAGTGCTGTTGGTTCACGGCGCGGAATACGACCCAAGGTTACGGGCATCCCTTGCCGGAGCCCTGCGAGTGGTGACGCTGGAAAAACTCATCAATCCGATCTCGCCATCCCGCGACGTTTCCGCCTTCAGGCAGCTCACCCGCCTTATGCGTGATTGGCGGCCCGACATCGTGCACACCCATCAAAGCAAAGCCGGCATTGTCGGCCGCCTCGCTGCCAAGGAAGCCAATATCCCCGGCATCATACATGGTGTCCACATCTTGCCTTTCGTGCATGTCGGCCGCGGGCAGAGGCTGGTGTTCCTGGCCGCCGAACGCCTGGCCGCGAGGTTCACGCGCGCTTTCATCGATGTCAGTCAGGCTATGCGCGACATCTGCATCGCCAATCATCTGGGCAGCCCCGATCAGCACCATGTCGTCCATTCCGGCTTCGATCTGGCACGCTTCGCGAACGCGCGGTGGCCGCAAGATCCGCATCTGCTCCTGGGGACGGCTGCCGGGGAGCCAAAGCCGCCGGTGGTCCTGATGTTGGCCGCGCTGGAACCGAGAAAACGCCACGTCGAGTTCATTGAGGCATTCGGCAAAGTCGTTGACCGAGTTCCAAACGTGCGACTGCTCCTCGCCGGTGACGGACCGGCGCGTTCGGACGTCGAATTTGCCATTGAACGATCCCGGTGCGCAAACAACATTCGCATGATCGGCTACCATAGCGAGCCCGAACGACTGATCAGCCTGGCGGACGTGTGCGTGCTGACCTCGATGCGAGAGGGATTGCCGCGCGTCATGATGCAGTATCTGGCCGGCGGTCGAGCCAGCGTGGTCTCGCATTTGCCAGGCGTGGAAGAGGTTGTTCGCCATGGCGTGAACGGAATTGTGACGCCGGCCGAGGATGTGGGCGCCGCGGCGGCTGCTGTCGCCGGTCTTCTCGAGAACCAGCAGCACCGCACTCAACTGGCCGACGGCGCGAAACGCACCGACCTGTCGTCCTGGGGGCTGGACGCCATGTGCGAAAGCGTCGAGCAGATTTATCAATCGGTGCTCGAGCCCGCCCCTTCGGCCGCGAGGCCAAACGAGGCGAGAATTCGCGACCGCCTCGCCGGGCAAACCTTCGGGCTGCACGGATTTTGATCAGCCTTCGCTGCTCCGATGGAGTTCGCAATGCAGGCTTACTTCTCGAACCATAGGAAGAACCTCGTGTCGCGCTCCCGCCGGCGAATGTCGGCGGGCCCCGATGGCAGCAGGCTAGACAACCGGAGTACCGACGATGCGTATGCGTATTGACCAGCAATTTCCTCCCAAGCCTCTGCGCATGAAGGGCTGGTGCCGACGGCTAGTTTCCAACTTCGAACCCGCGGTCGGCAGCATGCTCGCAATGATCGGTGGGCTTGCCGTTGCCATTGTACTGCTCACCGCAAGTGCATCGCGCGCGGATGGATACACCTTCGACACCGGCGACATCCTGCGTGTGTCCGTGATCGGCGAACAATCCTATCCGCTGGAGGTCGTGGTCGATGATCGGGGCTCGATCTCACTGCCAATGTTGGGTGACATCAAAGCGCGCGGCCTGACCACCGTTGCCCTCTCGCAGGCCATCCAGCAAGCATTTCAGCAGCAGAAGCTGATCCTCCAGCCGTTCGTGAAAGTGGAGATCGGACAATACCGGCCATTTTTCATCTCCGGAACGGTGGCCCACCCCGGATCCTATCCGTTTCAACCCGGAATAACGGTTCGCCATGCACTCGCCATAGCAGGCGGGTTTCGCGCCAGCGCTGTGGGCAACACGGAGCCCGCCCTGGAAATAGCTGATCTGCGAAGCGCGCGCTCAAACCTGGCGCTTGAAGAATATCGCCTGAAGGTCCGTCTTGCCCGGCTCCAGGCGGAAAGTCGACTGGAAAAGTCCTTCGTCGCTCCTCCCGATTCGCCCGTCGAGTTTGGCGGGCAGTTGATTGACGGCATCATCGCGTCTGAACAGCAGCAGTTGGACGCCCGGCTTGCCGCGTATCGGGATGACGTTTCCTACCTGGAGGCCTCGCTGGATCGGGCCAAGAAGGAAGCGGCCATGCTAGCCGCGGCCAGGGAAGAACGTGAAAAGACCGCGAACATCCAACTGCAAGAACTGCAGTCTGCCCGGTCTCTGCGGGAAAAGGGTTTGATAACGAACTCGAATGTGCTGACGGCGGAACGAGCACATACCAGCTATCGGGCTGAACTGGCGCAGACGGAATTGCAGCAGGAACAGGCGCAGCAGGCGATGCTGAACGCTGAAAGCGAGCTGCGAAAGAAGCACCAAAGTCACGAAATGGAATTGATCGCCCAGACCCAAGACGCGCAAGTTGAGCTCGGAAAAATCCAGAGTCAAATTAGATACGTGGCCGACAAGCTTCTCTTTATCTTCACTTACGGCGAACAGAGAACCTTCGACGACCTGCAGGGCTCGGTGAGGATTTCCATCTTCAGGCGCGACCAGAAGATCGCCCACGACATCGTCGCCGATCAAAACACGGAAGTGAGAGCCGGCGACGTCATCGAGGTTTCCGTCGTGGCCAACAAGGGGTTCTACGCTCCGGACTCTGGTGCCTCTCCCAAAGTGCAAAATCCGGCCGTCCAGCGCAGCATGGTCGGCCAATAGAGCAGCAGATATCTTCGGAATTTTGACGTGATCTTTGGCACAGCATTGACGGCCTTTGGAGCGCGTCCCCGCCGGGCGAATTTCCATGCCAAGACGAAGCAGCGGCCGCCAAAGCGCCCCCGCACAACTGCGCGCCGCAAGAAGTCGAGCAAGGCCCCGCGCCGCCGCCTCATCGTCCGTCTTCCCGCTGCAATCCTGCTCCTCCTCGCCGCCGCGCTTGCGGGTGCGGAGTTTCTGCCACGCTTTGTTGATCTCGCCAGGGTTTCGCAGACGCGACCCTGGACGGACCTCGTGGCTGGCTGGCGCTATTTTTCCGATCCCCAGGCCTTGCTGGCCGATCCAGGTGCCCTCCAGGTTTTCGTGGCGATCGCGGCCCTTGGTCTCTTCATGGCAGCCGTCCGCAGCGCAAGGCGGAGACGAAGAAACGACTTGCCCGGCGCATTCGCGAACGCCGGCGCCCCGTCCTCAACCAAGGAACCGGCGCCCGGCTCCGAACTGGCCAGTGCGTTGCGCTCCTGCAAGGCAGCCTTCGCGGGCGTTGCGGCTTTCAGCGGCGTGAGCAACATCCTCATGCTGACCGGCGCAATGTTCATGTTAGAGGTCTACGACAGGGTGCTGCCGAGCCGCAGCGTCCCCACTCTGATCGCCATGGCAATACTGGCCGGCGTTCTGTTTGCCGGGCAGGCGGTAATCGACCTCGTGCGCGGCCGCATCATGAACCGGATCGGCGCTGAGCTGGACGAAGCGGTCGGGGGACGCGTATTCACCGCCGTTTCGAAATTGCCCCTGTACATCGGCCAGCAGGGAGATGGATTGCAGCCGCAACGCGATCTCGACAACATCCGTACTTTTCTGTCGAGTGCCGGGCCTGGCACCCTGTTCGATCTTCCCTGGCTGCCCTTCTACCTGGCGATCATCTGGAGCCTTCATCCGACCCTCGGGACAACCGCCGCTTGCGGCGCGTTGGTGCTGGTGACGCTGACGGTCGCGACGGAGATCCTCACACGCAGACCGATGGGCGCTGCGGTTCTAAGCAGCGTGAGGCGCAACAGCTTGGCCGAGGCCAGCCGGCGCAACGCGGAGGTGCTTCAGGCGATGGGCATGGGCAGGCGCCTGCACGACCACTGGCGCGAAGCGAGCCGCGAGCATCTTGCGCTGCAACAGCGTGTCAGCGACATCGTTGGCGGTTTCGGCAGTTTCGCTCGTGCGTTGCGACTGATGCTTCAGTCGGCGATGCTGGGTGTGGGCGCCTGGCTTGTGATCGAGGGCGAGGCGACCTCCGGGATCATCATCGCCGGCTCCATCCTTGTAGGCCGTGCGCTGGCGCCCGTCGATCTTGCCATCGCCCATTGGCGCAACTTCGTCGGGGCGCGACAGAGCTGGAGCAGGCTGAGCAAATTGCTCGCCCGGTTGCCGCAGGATGCTCAACCGATGGCGCTTCCGGTGCCCGGGTCGAAGTTGACGGTGGAGCGCATCGCGATCGGTGCGCCGGGCGCACAGCGCATCATCGTGCAAGGTGTGGAATTCAGCCTGGACGCCGGCTCGGTGCTCGGCATCATAGGACCAAGCGGTTCCGGCAAATCGAGTCTGGTTCGAGGGCTGGTCGGCGCATGGCGACCGCTGGCCGGCCGTATCAAGCTGGACGGCGCCGCTCTCGACCAGTGGTCGTCGGAGCGGCTGGGCCGCTACATAGGCTACCTTCCGCAAGACGTCGAACTGTTCGCGGGAACGGTTGCCGACAATATCGCGCGCTTCGATCCCGGGCCGGACCCGCAGGCCATTGTCGCAGCCGCCCGCGCCGCGGGCGTCCACGAGCTCATCATCGGTCTCCCCAATGGCTACGAGACGCAGATCGGAGAGGGCGGAACCGCGCTTTCAGCCGGCCAGCGTCAGCGCATTGCGCTGGCGCGCGCGCTGTATGGCGATCCGTTCCTGGTGGTCCTCGACGAACCCAACTCCAATCTCGATGCCGAAGGTGAAATGGCGCTTGCCGCTGCCATCCTCGCAATCAAGGCCCGCGGCGGCATCTTAGCGATTGTGGCGCATCGGCCGAACATTCTCAGCACAGTGGATTTCCTGCTCGTGATGAAAGAAGGCCAGACGCAGATGTTCGGCACCAGGGAAAGCGTTCTGTCGACACTCTTGCCCGCGCCACAGACCGTGACCGCAGGCCTGCAGCCGGTTTTCAAGCTCACTCCGACACCGCGTTGATGGCTGACCCGGATTGGAAATGGGGAAATGACAGCTGCCCTTTCGAACGTGTCGCTTTTGAACCGACGGTCGATCCGTCGCAATCTGCTGGGTGGCACGACCATCGTCGCATTGCTCGTCGGCGGAATGGGAGTCTGGGCCGGGACGGTGGATGTTTCGGGAGCGGTGATTTCGCACGGCACGGTGGTCGTCGACAGCAGCGAAAAGAAGGTTCAACACCCGACCGGCGGTGTGGTCGGCAAGATTTTTGTGCGCGACGGCGACCGCGTCAGGGCCGGAGACGTTCTGGTCCAGCTCAGCGACACCGTTCCGCGTGCCAGCCTGGCCTACGTGACGAAGAACCTGGATGAGCTCTATGCGCGAAAATCCCGGCTCGAGGCCGAGCGTGACGGCAGCGAGCGCATCACGCTTGCTCCGATGCTTGTCGCGAGAATGAACGACCCTGAGATAGCTGCCACGGTGGCGAGCGAACAGCGGCTGTTCGAGCTTCGTCGAACCGAGGTGTCTGGCAACAAGGCGCGCCTACGCGAACGCATCGAGCAGTTCGGGAAGCAGATCGAAGGCTATTCGGCGCAGGAATCGGCAAAGACGAAGGAGATCAAGCTGATCAACGACGAGCTCGTCGACATACGCAGTCTTGTCGAAATGAAACTCACCCTCAAATCGAAGCTGACCGAATATGAACGTGAGGCGACGCGCATCGAGGGTGAACGGGCGCAACTTGTGTCGAGCATTGCGCAGGCAAAGGGAGCGATCGCCGAAATCGAGCTGCAGATCCTGCAGCTGGACAAGGAGTTTTCCAGCGAGACCGGGAGCGATCTGCGCGATGTCGAGGCCAAGATCGCCGAGTTCGAGGAGCGCAAGGTCGCCGCCGAGGACCAGCTGTCGCGCATCGATATTCGCGCCCCCGCCAGCGGCACGGTCCATCAATCGGCAGTCCATACCGTTGGCGGCGTGATCGGCGCGGGGGATCCGATCATGCTGATCGTGCCCGACACCGATGCTCTCGCGGTCGAGGTAAAGGCCGCACCCCAGGACATCGATCAGCTCTCGATCGGTCAGCGCGCGCTTCTTCGCTTCACGGCCTTCAACGTCCACACCACGCCCGAAACGGAAGGTATGGTCTCCATGATCGCGGCAGACGTGACGCGCGATCAGCATACCAACGAAATCTACTACACGGTGCGCATCACCCCCGACCCCCACGAGCTGAAGAAGCTTGGAGCGCTCTCGCTGGCGCCCGGCATGCCGGTGGAAGCGTTCGTACGGACTGGCGACCGCAAGGTGCTCTCATACCTGATGAAGCCTTTGACGGACCAGATGATGCGTGCCTTCAGAGACCAGTAGCAGCGCGTTGTCGTGCGCATCCGTGCATCCTGGTTGACCTTTAGCGATAGGGGCTTGTCATGACGACAGCAGAGTTGAAACCTCCGATTTTTCTGATTGGCAACTACCGGTCGGGCACCACCATCACGCAGAAATTGATCGGGCTGCACCCGGATGTCGTCACCTGGTACGAGCCAAAAACATTGTGGCTCTATGCCGATCCGGCGCGCCGGCATGACGAATTTGTCAAAGCCGACGCCAGCGAGAAGGTCGTGCGCTACATTCGCAACCGGTTCCTCGACTATCAGCTGCGGAACGGCAACCGGCAAATCATGGAAAATACGCCCGCCAATGTCTTGCGCGTGCCGTTTATCCACCAGATCTTCCCAGAGGCTATATTTCTATATATCACAAGGAATCCGTTCTCCTATATAAGCTCCATGGAACTTAAGTGGCAGCGCGCAAAAAGTTTCAAAGGTCTTCTGCGACTATTGAAAGAAACGCCGGCCACGCAAGTCCATTACTACGTGGGAGACGTCGTAAAGCAGATAGTCGCCAAGAGGATACTACACAGAAAATACACGTCGATCTACGGACCGCGCTACAAGGGAATAGATCGGGATTTGCAGGAGCATCAAAAATTGACAGTGATCGCGCGCCAGTGGGCGCGCGGCAATCGAATGGCCCGAGAGGATCTCGCCAGGCTTGGCGAAGGCCGCGTGCTGTCGTTTCGCTATGAGGATCTGATACAGGATCCCGAGTTGGTCTTGCGCCGTATCTATGAACATTGCGGGCTGCATTGCTCTGACGACATCCTTCGCGTGGCGAAGGAGATGATCGATCCCGGCCGCCAGCAGAAGTGGCTGCGCCTGGATGCGAACGAACTGGCGGCGATCATCCCCGAGGTGCGGGATGAGATGGGATTCTACCGCTACGAGATCCCCCCGTCCCTTCTCGTCGGGCATGGCTCGCGGCCCACGCGGGCGCCGTTGGCGTTTCAGCATGGCCATCCGAATATCCCCTCCCCCCGCTGAGCGGTTCCGGGGAGATGCATGGCCGCCCTTCTTTGGTCGGTCGAGTAAGCAAGGCGGCATGTGGAGATTGGCGTGAGCGACATCCGGCGCGGGCTGGCAAAACGCAGTGTCGTAGGCATGTTCTGGACGGGCCTGTCCATGGGCGCCTTGGCGGTTGCCGAGCTTGTCGCCCTCGTCCTCCTGGCCCGGTTGCTCTCGCCCAACGAGTTCGGTCTCTACTCCGCGGCACTGATCGTCATCAAGTTTTCGGCCATCTTCCAGGGCCTCGGCATCACGCCTGCGATCGTGCAGCGACCTGTACTGGAGGAGCGGCATCTCCGGGTCGGATATACCCTGTCGCTCTTCCTTGGCCTTACCGTAACCGCTCTGGTATGGGCGTTGGCACCCGCTATTGCCGGTCTTCTTCGCCTGCCCGAGCTCACTCCGATCGTGCGTGCGGTCTGCTTCATCTTTCTTTTCCAAGGAGCCTCCATGGTGGCGCTGGCCTCGGCCCAGCGTGCCTTGCGGTTCCGTTGGCTCGCGCTCGTCGACGCGGTCGCTTTCGCCATCGGCTACGTGGTCGTCGCTCCGGTGCTGGCTTGGCTCGGCTTCGGTATCTGGGCACTTGTCGCAGCGATCCTGGTCCAGCAGTTGTTCCGCACGATCGTGCTGCTCGTCGGCCAGCGGCACCCGATGCGGCCGTTGCTCGAGAGGGGCGCGATTTTCGAACTGCTCTATTTTGGCGGCGGCTTCACCATTGCGCGGGTCTGCAACTACCTTGCCACTCAGGTGGACAGGCTTGTCGTGGGCCGCTATCTCGGCGCCGATGCGCTCGGTGTCTACGGTTTGTCGTCCCAACTCATGACCACTCCGGCGGTCATCGTGGGCCAGGTGCTCGATCGCGTGCTGTTCCCCACCATGGCGCTGGTCCAGGAAGAGCCCGTCAGGCTTGCGCGCGCCTATCGCAGCGCGGTCGCCGGTTGCAGCCTGCTTGTCCTGCCGGCCAGCGTGGTGGTGGCGATCGTCGCGCCCGAATTGGTTCGGGTCATTCTCGGACGGGGCTGGGAAGGCGTGGTCGGCCCGCTCCAGATCCTGGCGTTCAGCATGCTGTTCCGCACGAGCTACAAGCTTAGCGACTCCGTCTCGCGAGCAACCGGAACGGTTTACGCCCGGGCCTGGCGCCAGGCTGTTTTCACCGTCGGTGTCTGCATCGGAGCCTTCACAGGGCAATTCTGGGGCGTGGAAGGGGTGGCGTTTGGTGTCGGCCTGGCATTCGGGGCAAATTTCTTTCTCATGGCGCAGCTGAGTCTCCGCGTGACCGGGATGACCTGGGCGAATTTCTTCCTTGCGCACCTGCCTGGCGTCGCGCTCGCGGGCGTTGTCGGAACCGGTACCTGGGCATTCGTGGACTGGCTTCGCGCCCTCCATCTATCGCCTCTTCCGCTGCTCATCGATACGGCATTGCTGGCGTCTGTGGGGGGCTTGCTGTTGTGCTGGCTCCTGCCGTCGCTATTCCTTGGGCGGGAAGGCCTGTCACTGCTGCGCCTGCTCGCGGCAGTCGTGCCCGCATGGCCAAGACTGAGGCAGGCAACAGACTGATCAGCGGCGGAACTCGAGGTCAGTTCCCAGGATCACGTTCTTCACGCGCAACGACGCCATCGCCTTGCTCGATCATGGGCTCAGCCTGACGCCCGATCGGGCACCGGGAGATTCCGTCGTTGCGGAGGAAATTTACGAGAGGAGACCGACTATGGCTGAACTATTCGAAGCGCGGCTGGCGGCCGCGGGCGATGATGCCGAGGAGAAAGCTTCGGGCTCGATTTCAACCAATGTCGACGATCTGGAACTGGGCTTTGCCAGCACGACTCGCCAGACGGTCGGCCTACGCTTCACCGGCGTCGATATCCCGCAAGGCGCGATCATCACGAGCGCCTACATCCAGTTCCAGGCCAATGAGGTGAAGACCGGCGCGACCTCGCTGGTGATCAAGGGCCAGGACACCGACGACGCAAGCGCCTTCACCAGCACCAGCTTCAATGTATCGTCACGGGCAACGACCGACGCGTCGGCGACTTGGACGCCGGCCCCGTGGACCACGGTGGGGGAGCAGGCCCTGGCCGAGCGCACGCCCGACCTGACGGCTATCGTGCAGGAGATCGTCAGCCGCTCGGGCTGGGCGGCGGTCAACGATATGGCATTCCTGATCACCGGCACCGGCACGCGCACAGCCGATTCCTACGAGTACAATCCGACCAGCGCGCCGCTGCTGCACATCGAATATGTCTTGCCCGGATCCGGAAGTCCGGTGGCCTTCAACACGCCTGCCGATGCCGATCCCACTGCCAACCAGATCGCCGAGCTCGCCGCGGCGGGAGCGCCGACCGGGATCACCGCTTCGGCCACGGATCCCGACGCCGGCGCGACCGTCACCTACAGCCTCAACGACTCGCGTTTCGACATCAATGCCAATACCGGCGTCATCACGCGCTCGGGCACAGGCACGCTCGACTTCGAAACCCAGTCGTCCATCAATCCGACGGTGACGGCAACTTCTTCCGACGGCAGCACCGCCACCCAGAGCTTCACCCTCGATGTCCTCGACAGCCCGGAGCCGGTTGCGTTCAACACGCCGCCGGATGCCAACTCCGCGGCCAACCAGATCGGCCAGAACGCTGCCGCCGGCACCGCCGTCGGTATCACTGCTTCGGCCTCTGATCCCGATGCCGGCTCGACTGTCGCCTACACGATCGACGACACGCGGTTTGCCATCAGTTCCAGCACCGGCGTCATCACGCGATCAGGTACCGGCACGCTCAACGCCCAGTCCGAGCCGTCTGTCAACCTCACCGTCACCGCCACCTCGTCGGACGGGAGCGTCGTCACGCACCCCTTCACCGTCGCCGTCACGGCCGGCCAACAGCCTGTGGCCTTCAACACTCCGCCCGACTCGAACCCCGGCTCCAACCAGATCGCCGAGCTCGCCGCGGCGGGGACACCGACAGGGATCACCGCTTCGGCCACCGATCCCGATGCCGGCTCGACGGTCACCTACAGCCTCAACGACACGCGCTTCGCCATTGATTCCAGCACCGGCGTCATTACGCGCTCGGGCACAGGCAGCCTCAACTTCGAGACCCAGTCGTCGATCGACCTGACGGTGACGGCAACCTCTTCCGACGGCAGCACGGCCAACAAGGTCTTCACCATCGCCGTCCTCGACAGCCCGGAACCGGTTGCGTTCAACACGCCGCCCGATGCCAACACCGCGGCCAACCAGATCGGCCAGAACGCTGCCGCCGGTACTGCCGTCGGCATCACCGCTTCGGCCACGGATCCCGATGCCGGCTCGACGGTCACCTACAGTCTCAACGACCCGCGCTTTGCCATCAATCCCAGCACCGGTGTCATAACACGCTCGAGCACCGGCACGCTCAACGCCCAGTCCGAGCCGACGGTTGCGCTCACGGTCACCGCGACCTCGTCGGACGGCAGCACCAACACCCACGCCTTCAATGTTGACGTCACCGGCGGCAGCACGCCTGGGACTTTCGAGGCCAGGGTGGCGGCCGCAGGCGACGATGTCGAGGAGAAAGGTTCCGGCTCGATTTCGAGCAACGTCAGTGATCTGGAACTGGGCTTTGACGGCTCTACCCGCCAGACGGTCGGTCTCCGCTTCACCGGTATCGACGTCCCGCAAGGCGCGATCATCACCAGCGCCTACATCCAGTTCCAGGCCAATGAGGTGAAGACCGGCGCGGCCTCGCTGCTGATCAAGGGCCAGGACACCGACGACGCAAGCCCCTTCACCAGCACCAGCTTCAATGTATCGT